>CAYUQW010000076.1:0-6958 GCA_964446985.1 uncultured Flavobacteriaceae bacterium | reverse complement strand
CGGAAACAAAAATCAAAACCAACCAAATAATCCGTTTCATCATAAAAAAATTTGTGCAAAGGTTTGATTATCCCAAACTTTTATCAACCGGAAAATCCCTGTTTTTTAGTATCTTATACCATAAAATAATTTTATACGCTTATGGAATGGAAACCGGATAAACATCTGATCGAAAAAACCCATATCTATCAAAGCATCGCCGAGTTAGGTTTGAAGGATTACAAGGATTTTTACCGGTGGTCTATCGAAAACCGCAATGATTTCTGGGAATATACTTTGAAAAAATTAGGCATCCGTTTTCACAAGCCTTACGAAAAAATTTCGGACTTGTCGCAAGGTGTCGAAAATCCCGTTTGGCTTCCGGGCGCCGAAATGAATATTGCGGAATCCTGTTTTCAGGCGGACGGACGTCAAACGGCCATTGTTTATGCTTCGGAAAAAGATCCGGGCATCCGTACGATAAGCTATGCCGAACTGGAAAGGCGCGTGGACGACGTTTTGTTTTCCATGAAAAAAGCCGGCTTGAAACCCGGTGATTATGTGGGAATCGATATGTCGATGAATCCCGAGGCGGTGGTTATTTTCCTGGCGGCGCTCAAAGGAGGAATGCCCGTAATTACGGTAGCGGACAGTTTTGCCCCCGAACAAATTGCCATCCGGTTTTCCATCACCGAACCCAAGTTGGTCTTCACGCAGGATTATCTCTACCGCAACGGAAAATACCTGCCTTTGTACGAAAAAATCAAACAAGCCGAAGCACCCGCAACGGTGGTGATTCCCGTTTCCACGGAAAAAACCCCGTTACGTCCCGGCGATCAGTTGTGGCCGGATTTTCTGCATTCCGCTCCGGGAAAACAACCCTATCATTACGCCTCGCCTATGGAAGACATTATCGTTTTGTTTTCTTCCGGAACCACATCCGAACCGAAGGCCATCCCGTGGAATCACGTGACGGCCGTAAAATCCGCTGCCGACGCTTATTATCATCACGACATTCACCCGGGCGAAACGGTGGCTTGGCCTACCAATCTCGGATGGATGATGGGACCTTGGCTTATCTTCGCTTCCCTGATCAACCGCGCGACAATGGCCCTTTTTGACGGCGTTCCCACCGGCGACGATTTTATCCGCTTTGTGGAAAAAGCCCGTGTCAATATGCTGGGAACCGTTCCCGGCATCGTCAGAGCCTGGCGAAAAAATCCTGCCATCGAGAAATCCGACTGGTCCGCCGTCAAATGTTTCAGCTCCACCGGCGAAACTTCTCATCCCGACGATATGGCCTGGTTGATGCAAGTGCCGGGCGGACGTCCCGTTATCGAATATTGCGGCGGAACGGAAATCGGCGGCGGCTATGTTACCTCCACGCTCGTACAACCGAATTATCCTTCCACCTTCTCGACGCCCGCCTTGGGAAGCGAATTTGTTATTCTGGACGAAAACTTCCGCGAAACCGATGCCGGCGAAGTATTCCTGATTCCGCCCACCCCGGGATTATCCGTCAAATTATTGAACAAAGACCATCATCAAACCTACTATGCCGGATTACCGCCTTACAAAGGGAAAACCCTGCGACGTCACGGCGATTATCTCGTACGTATGCCCAACGGTTATTTTCGCGTTATGGGCCGGACGGACGACAGTATGAACCTCGGCGGCATCAAAATAGGCTCGGGACAAATCGAAGAAGTTATCAACGATTTCGATTTCGTCAAAGAATCCGCCGCCATTGCCGTATATCCCGAGGAAGGCGGCCCGGCGAAATTGGTCATTTACACGGTAACACACAAACCGGCCGACCCTACGGAACTGAAAAAATTATTCCAACAAGCCATACGTCAAAAACTCAATCCGCTTTTCAAAGTCCACGATGTGGTGATAACCGGCAAATTACCCCGCACGGCTTCGGGAAAAATCATGCGGCGACTCTTGCGGAAAGATTACGGCAATAACGAATAAGACCCGAAATCACGAGCCTTTTCGCTTGCTTTCCCGGTGCAAAAACGCCTTTTCTTCTTCCGTCAAACTGTTGATGCCGGATCGATTGATCTTGTCGAGAATCTTATCGAGTTTTTTCTCGGATGAAGTTTTGTAATTATCATATATATTCGCACGGGCTACCTCACGCCGGCTGCGAAATTCGAGCAAAAAAGCATAGACAAATCCCGCCGCCATTGCCGACCAATGTGCAATATGTCCGCCGTGGTTTCCCAACGGCCAGTATAGCAAATCCAATAGCAGGAACAAGAAAAAGATATATTTTAATTTCACCTCGCCCACCAAGCGGATATAGACCGGGTAATTGCCGAACCGGTAAGTCAAATAGGCCAACCAAGCCGTATAGGCCGTCGAAATGCCTGTCAGATAAAGCGTGCCTCCCGGGAAAATTCCGGGGAAAAGCGCATACATCAAAAGAAATCCCAACGCCCCGGCCAAAATACCTGTCCAAAAAAGTCTGATCAGGCGTTCTTCCTTATCGAAGGTCAGGAAAGTTTTTCCGATAAAATAAACCAACATCAAATTGATCAAAAAACCGATAAAATCCGTATGAATCCACGCATAGGTGACCAATGTCCAAGGACGGAAATACCATTTTTGCGGCGATAAAGCCAGATAATGCCACCAAATATTCAACGGATAATCGAGAAGAAGCGAAAAGATATGCGACAGAAAAAAAATCAACGCCACCGCCGTGATACTGTTCAGAATAAATTCGAACCTTATGGAACGAACACGCCAATATTTTCCGAACACCTTCATATCAATAATAGTAATATTCGTCCTTGTGCTTACGCCAAAGCCACATCAGCAACAAACCCGTCAGCGCACCGCCCACGTGCGCGAAGTGAGCAATGGGCAAATGCAAATAATTGGTAATACCGAAGAAAATATCCGCCAAAATCAGCAAGGGAATAAAATAACGCGCTTCGATGGGATAGGGCAAAAATACCAACATCAGTTTGGCCCGGGGATAGAAAAAACCGAAAGCCACCAAAATACCGTAGATAGCGCCGGATGCGCCAAGCATAGTCATATGGTAAATTTGAAGCATTTTTGCCAGTAAAGCCATTGCGGAACTATTGTATAACAATGCGGGAATCTTGGCAACCGCACCTTCGGGATCGGCACTGTGCAAAATGTGAAAAATACCGGATGCGGAAAAACCCATAGCTTCCAATTGATGCAAATAACCGTAAAATTCGTAGTACTGAACGCCTAGAAACAATGCAATGGCACCCAGCCCCGACAGGAAATAAAAAACCAAAAAACGTTTTTCACCGAAATGCATGATAAGCGGACTGCCGAATGCCCATAAAGCATACATATTGAACAAAATATGCCAAAATCCGCCGTGCATAAACATATGTGTTACGATTTGCCACCAATGAAAATCGGGATTTTCGGGAAAATGCATCGCGAAAAGGCTGTACATTAATCCGGGACGCACCGATGTTGCCAGGTACATTATCACATTGATCAATATCAAATGCTTGATTATTTTCGGTGTATTCATCATAGAAATCGGTTGTTAATCTCATTTTCCGACAAGGTAATAAAATTCTTCTTCCCGTCGGGAGCATAGCGCGGATTTTCCAGGCTGAACAACCGGGCCAGGAGTTTTTGCTGTTCATCTTTGCTCAATGTCTGCCCGGTGCCGATAGCCGAAGCTTGTGCCAAGCGCAATGCCAAATATTTGTTCAAATCGTCTTCGCCGGCAGGAATTTCCTCCGACAATTGCGCCAGAAGTTCGTCCATAAAGCGTTTCAAATGACGGTTGTCAAAACCCGTAGGAGCCGCGGTGATACGGAAAACCTCGCCGTCGATTTCAAACCGGATACCGCTTTTTTCCAAAACCTTCCGGTGTTTTTCCAATAATTCCAATTCCGCCGGCAAATAATCCGTTTCCCAAGGGAACATCAATAACTGGGAAGGAACGCTCCCCTGCTTCAATTCTTGCAGAAATTCCTCGTAGAGAACCGATACGTGCGCCCTGTATTGATGTACCAGGAGTAACCCGTCGCGGACATACGTTACAATATATTTGTCCGCCCACTGAAAAGAAGCGTCCCCGGTATCGTTTTCCGTGTCATCGAATACGGCCAAAGGATTGTCCGCTTCGCCGGACGGAAAATCATTCGCCGCCGAAACAAAGCCGGTGAACCGGTCGATTTCCTTACGGGAAGGTTTGTCAAAAGGCTTATCGGTGCCTTCGGTGAAGGGATTAAACGACGGCGACACCTGTACGGACGGTTCCGTATAGGTTTTCCCGGGCTTGGCGGGACGGAAATCCGGCAAAATACCGCCCTCGAAATCCAACGACGGCATCTGGTCGAATTTTCCCAAAGCGTGTCGCACCGTGGCGCGCAGCAAATTATACACCGTCGCCTCGTCGTCGAATTTTATTTCGGTTTTGGTAGGATGAATATTGACATCCACGTGTTGCGGATCGATATCGAAAAAAATAAAATACGAAGGTATCTTCCGCTCACCGATAAGTCCGCCGTACGCATCCATTACCGCCTTGTGCAAATACGGGCTTTTGACGAAACGCTTGTTGACGAAAAAAAACTGTTCTCCGCGCCGCAGTTTGGCAAATTCCGGCTTGCCGGTATATCCGCTTATCCGCACATAATCCGTTTCCTGCTCCAAGGGAAGCAGACGGTCGCCCATTTTCTTTCCGAAAACGGCCGTGATACGCTGATACAAATTGCCCGGATAAAGGTGGTAAACTTCGTTTCCGTTGTGAATAAGCGTAAAGGCCAATTCGGGATAAGCCAAGGCAATACGTTGAAATTCATCGATTACGTGCCGCATCTCCACTTGCGGCGATTTCAGAAACTTACGGCGTGCCGGCACGTTGAAAAACAAATTTTTCACCGCGATATTTGTTCCCACGGGCGTTTGTACGGGCTCTTGCAAAACCACTTTTCCGCCTTCGATACGAATGAGCGTTCCCAAATCGCTTCCGGCCGGCTTGGTACGCATCTCCACATGTGCCACGGAAGCGACGGAAGCCAAAGCTTCGCCGCGAAAGCCCTTTGTGCGGATATTGAACAAATCCTCCGTGCTACTGATTTTACTGGTGGCGTGACGCTCAAAAGCCATCCGCGCATCCGTTTCGTCCATTCCGGTACCGTCGTCGATAACTTGAATCAAGGTTTTACCGCCGTCTTTGACGATCAGTTTGATATGCTTGGCACCGGCATCCACGGCATTCTCCATCAATTCCTTGACAACGGACGCGGGACGCTGCACCACTTCTCCGGCGGCAATCTGATTGGCCAGATATTCCGGCAATAGTTTGATTCTTCCGCCCATAAAATCAGAATAAGGGGATATCGAAATATTTTGCAACGATAAAAACCAATACCAACAAGACCGCCAGAATAATCATAAAGCGGATACCGGTTTTCATAAAAATATTTTCGCGACGATAATTCCGTTCAAACCGTATGCGTTGCCGGCGTTCCATCTTGTCGGCATCGTCCTTGCCGTATTTTTTCTTCATTTCTTCCAAACGCTCCTTACGTTCGTCGTAGTAGCGCGGCCGGTAATCGAATTTATTGTTTTTGGGCAAATGAAAATTGAAAAGTCCCATCGGTTTTTTCGTATAAATTACGAATTTTTTTTCAACCACGCCATTTTGAGCACGGCCACGGCACTGTCCACGCCTTTGTTTCCGTGCTTACCGCCGGAACGGTCGATAGCCTGCTGTTTGTTGTCGTCGGTCAACACGCAGAAAACCACGGGAATGGTCCCGAAAGTGTTGAGTTGTGCCAATCCCAAAGCCGTCGCCTGGGAAACGTATTCGAAATGCGGCGTCTCACCGCGGATAATGCTGCCTATGGCAATAATTCCGTCGATAAATTTGTTTTCCTGCATCCGGCGTGCACCGTAAATCAGTTCGAAACTGCCCGGCACGTGCCAGACCAAAATATTTTCTTCTTTGACACCCAAACGCAGCAAAGTTTCCCGGGCGCCTTTGAGCAGATTTTCCGTAATATCGGGATTCCACTCGGATACGACAATGCCTATCCGGAAATCGGAAACGTCCGGCAATGAGGATTCATCGTAGTAGGAAAGATTTCTTCCTTCTGTGGCCATAATTATCGGGCATATTCGGCTTGTGCCAAATAAACTTCGGCGTCTTTTTTGAATTGGGACGAAGGATAATCTTCAACAATTTTTTTGAAATAAGATTTGGCCTTTTTCAAATAGGATTCGTCTTTGGTCGATTTATAAAGTGCAAGGGCCGTTTCGCCGGCTTTCATATAATACAAGGGAGAAACAAAAGTGTTTTTGGTGGCTTTGGCGGCTTTGACGAAATAATCCAAGGCATCCTTCTCTTGATTCAATTGAAGGAAAGATTCGCCTATCAATCCGAGTGCCATAGGATATAACACATCGTCGTGACGTTTGTATTTGCTCAATTCGCTGACGGCTTTGTCGTATTGTCCCAAATGAAAATAAGCCGCACCGGCATAATAGTGTGCCAATTCACCGCTGGGCGTTCCGCCGTATTCGTCGATAATATCCAAAAAACCGTATTTCCCCGCGCTGCCTTTCAGGGATTGTTGAAACAAATCTTTTTGCTTGGCCAAATCCTGTTCGTTCAAAGCTTTTTCGAAAAGCGATTGCGCCATATACATTTCGTTGGCGGCTTCTTGGCGTTTGGGGATAACGACCTTATTATAATAATAGTAATATCCGATCAGCAGCAAGGCCAATGCGCCGACTACGGCATAGATTTTTTTCTCGTGTTTCTCGAAAAAACGTTCGGATTTCACGGCAATATCATCGGCTCCTTCCAAACTTTTGGCAACCAAACTCTCTTGTTCCAATTTGCTTTTGGATCCGGTTTGTTGTTTTTTGTATCCGCGTCTTTTGTATGTAGCCATTTTTCAATACATTATATTATAAGTCGTGCAAAGATAATGAAAAATCCGCTTGAAGGACAAAT
>CAYUQW010000075.1:0-6975 GCA_964446985.1 uncultured Flavobacteriaceae bacterium | reverse complement strand
CTTCAAATACTCTTGACGCCTTTCGACAGGATTTTTACGGAAGATTGCCTTTTCCCCGCAGGACGGTTGCGGGATTTACCCGAACGCGCCCATGCGGCGGATATGATTGTCGTGACGAAAACACCGGAGAACGCCGACCCGGAGAGAAAAAAAACCGTCAAACGGCAATTGTCCCGCTACGGCAAACCCGTTTTCTTTATGAAAACCGTATATGAAAAACCGCGCCGCGGTAACCGGATATTTGAGTGGTCCTATTTCAAGGGAAAAAAATTTCTGGTTGTTACGGGCATAGCCCGGCCGCAATATTTTACGGATGAACTAAGGAAAAAAAATCTTACATTTGTAGTTGCGAATTTTCCGGATCATGCCGAATATAACGCAAAGCAAGCGGAAAAAATCAGGCAAAAATTAATCCGTGAAAATTTGGACGGAATAATAACGACGGAAAAGGATTACGCCAAACTTAAACAGGCCGGTTTCGATCCGTTTTATGTTCCGATCCGCCTTGAACCGGAAGAAAAATTGTTCAATCAAAAAATATTAACCTATGTTGACAGCAGAAAATCTCTATGACAAAGCCCGCGAAACCGCCGACGAACTTTTGGATTTGACGGAAGAAATTCCCGAATACGGCATTGTGCTCGGGAGTGGTTTGGGAAGTTTAAGCGAAGATATCGAAATCGATGTGGAAATTCCCTACAAAGAAATTCCGAACTTTCCCGTATCCACGGTCAAAGGACACAAAGGTTCTTTGATTTTCGGTTGGCTTTCGGGCAAATATGTCATGGCCATGAACGGCCGTTTTCATTATTACGAAGGCTACAACATGAAGGAAGTCACCTTTCCTGAACGCGTTATGAAGTTGATGAATATCAATAAGTTAATCGTTTCCAACGCTTCCGGCGGCGTAAATCCCAATTTCAAAATAGGTGACGTAATGATCATCACCGATCATATCAATTTCTTTCCCGAACATCCGCTCCGCGGCCCCAACGACGAACGCTTCGGACCGCGATTTGTCAATATGAGCGAACCTTACAGCCTGAAAATGATCGAAATCGTGGAAAACTATGCCAAAAACAACGGCATTTCCTACCAAAAAGGCGTGTATCTCGGCTTGCAAGGACCAACCTTCGAAACCTTGGCGGAATACAATATGGTTAAAACATTGGGGGCCGATGCCGTTGGAATGAGCACCGTTCCCGAAGTCATCGTAGCCAAACATATGGATATGGAAGTTTTCGGTATTTCCGTCATCACCGATATAGGCGACGAAGATTTTATCAAATCCGTTAATCATCAGGAAGTTATCAAGGAAGCCGCCAAAGCCGAACCCGTCGTCCGGGAGTTGGTCAGGGCACTTGTAAAACTTTATTAATATAATTTATACCCATATAAAATAAACTTATCCGAATTGATTTCAATTATCCCTTCGACGATATAAATTTGCATTGCAATTATAAATTAAAGAAGTATGTTTAAACTACCCGATTTACCATATAGTTACGATGCATTGGAACCCTATATCGACGAAGCCACGATGCGTGTACATCACCTCGGACACCATCAAGGATATACCAACGGCTTGAATGCCGCTATCGAAGGAACATGTTTCGAAGGAAAATCCATCGAAGAGATACTGAAAAGTATTCATGTCAACCAAACGGCCATTCGCAATAACGGCGGCGGATATTGGAACCATACGTTATATTGGCAAATTATGTCTCCGGACGGCGGCGGTGAACCCGAAGGCGAATTGGCCGATGCCATCAAGCGTGATTTCGGCTCTTTTGAAGCTTTCAAACAGGCGTTCAAAAAAGCCGGATTGAGCCGTTTCGGTTCGGGATGGACCTGGTTGTTGAGCAACCACGGAAAATTATCCATCTGTACTACGCCCAATCAGGATAATCCGTTGATGCGTTTCAGCGATTGTATCGGTACGCCCATTCTCGGAATGGATGTATGGGAACACGCCTATTATCTCAAACACCAAAACAAACGCGGCAATTACATCGACGATTTCTTTCATGTCATCAATTGGCCCGAAGTAGCCAAACGCTATGCCGAGGCTAAACAATAAACCTTGTTTTTTCATAGCTAAGGAGTTTTAAGGTTGGGGAACAGCCGTTGCTTATGCAGCGGCTTTCCTTTTTTTGCAAGATATTTCGCAAAAAGTTTTACATTTGGAGGAAAAATCAATCGAAATGTGGCAAATTCTCCTCTCCGGTTTGTTGCTCGGCCTTATCGGCGAAGCACACTGTGTCGGGATGTGCGGTCCGATAGCGTTGATTATTCCCGTGGATAAAGAAAGCTGGATAAAGCGTACATTGCAACTGATTGTATATCATGCGGGACGTATTCTCACCTACGGCATCATCGGATTTTTGTTCGGTTTGGCCGGAAAAGGCTTGGAATTATCGGGATTACAGCAAAAAATTTCACTCGTTTTCGGTGTTCTGATGGTTTTAGTGGCTTTTTTCCCAACTGCCCGTTGGTTAAATCCCACGTTACCGGGAGCATGGGGACAATTTATAGGTAAAATCAAATCCGGCCTAAACTATTTTCTGCGCCAAAGAAGCTGGTTTGCCCTGTTTATGATGGGTTTTTTGAACGGCTTTTTACCTTGCGGCTTGGTTTACCTTGCCTTGGTCGGTGCATTGGCTACCGGAAGTCCTTATTGGGGAGCGGTTTATATGATGCTTTTCGGGTTGGGCACGTCGCCTGCATTAATGGCCATAACCTATATGCAAAGTCTGTTTTCGGTATCGTTACGCCGAAAGCTGAATAAAATCATTCCTTATGCCGTGGCATTGGTGGGCATTTTGTTTATTCTGCGCGGATTGGGATTAAACATTATGTATCTTTCCCCCGGCAAAAAGCATTTGCAAATCAACGCGATGAAGGAAAAAATGTATCGAAAAAAGCTAAAGAAAGCGGAAAAGATTTTCCATGCCGGCGAACAATAATTCTCGATGGGGAAAACGCTTGATAAGTCTTGCCGTTCTGCTTATGCTGGTAGCGGTCCGGTTAAACGAAAGCAGGTGGTTTCCCGAAAAGCTTATCGATTTTTTCGGCAAGGATTTATATCCGGACAATCCCCTTCCCGCCTTAGGTTTTACGGATTATATCAGCCTCTTATTACGCTATTTGACCAACAGTATTTTAAGTATCGTATTTCTCCATGTTTGGTTTGGTAACGAACGCATCACCCGCTTTCTCGTCAAATTTTTCGCCGCTACCGGCATGGTATTGCTTTTGCTTTTCGGCATAGCCGTTTACACCTATCAACCCGGACAATATTTATTTTTATTTTACATTCGCCGTCTGATCATTCAGCCTGTTTGGTTGTTCATTCTTTTTCCCGTCATTTATTATTTGGAAAACCGAAAAAATGGCCGGTAAAAAACCCGAAATCATATTGACAAATGACGGCTCGCATTCGTTGCGGCATCCGGAATTGAACGAAACCTATCACTCGCAACACGGTGCCGTTCGTGAGAGTATGCACGTATTTATCGAAGCGGGGTTAATGAATTATATCGAAAATCACTCTCCTAATGAAATTACGATAGGAGAAGTCGGTTTCGGAACGGGTTTGAATGCGTGGTTAAGTTTGGCGTTTTCGCGGCAATACGGTATTAAAATTCTTTATGAAACCTTCGAGCCCTACCCTGTTCCACCGGAATTGGCGGAGCAGCTGAATTATGCCGATAGCATAACCGACCGGGAAATCTTTATGAAATTACATCAAAGTCCTTGGGAAAAACCGGTATTTATTACGGAAAATTTTATTTTGTATAAGACAAAATCTCCTATTGAAAATGCAGAAGTAATATCAAAATGGGACGTCTTGTTTTTCGATGCCTTCAGCCCCGGCAAACAACCCGGTTTATGGACACCGGATATCATAAAAAAAATGTATCTTGCGCTTCGTCCGGGCGGTATTTTCGTTACCTATTCGGCCAAAGGAGCCGTGAGACGAAGTATGGCGGAAGCGGGTTTCCGTGTGGAAAAACTGCCGGGACCGCCGGGAAAAAGACAAATGTTACGCGGCATCAAAACGGAGTGACATCTTGTCAGCCGTTCGATTGTGGCAATAATTTTGATTAAAATTGAAAAAAAACGAAAAGATTATGACAAAGAAAAAGGACTTGAAGGATAAAGAAACGGTAAAAAAACAGGAAAAAACCGCAAAGGAACAAGATAAAAAACAGGACAATCAAGCCGGCCAAATAAAAGAATTGGAAAACAAACTCAACGAAGAAAAGGATAAATACATTCGTCTGTATGCCGAGTTTGACAATTATCGCAAGCGGACCAACAAAGAAAAGTTGGATTTGATAGAAACGGCCTCGGAAGACGTTATCAAGGATTTATTGCCGGTACTGGACGATTTTGAACGGGCTATTGCCGAATTGAAAAAAGATGATGACGACGCACATTACAAGGGGTTTGTGTTGATCTATGAAAAATTGCGTAAGATATTGACAGACAAAGGGTTAAAAGAAATCGAAGTAAAAAAAGGCGATACCTTTGACCCCGAGATACACGAAGCCGTAGCCCAAATCCCGGGTGAGAAAAAAATGTCAGGAAAAATTCATGACGTGATTGAAAAAGGATATAAATTGGGGCCGAAAATTATTCGCTATCCGAAAGTAGTAACCGTCCAATAAAACGATTTTCCAATAAAAGACAACAATGGGAAAAGATTATTACGCTATTCTGGGCGTGTCCCGCAACGCCACACAGGAAGAGATTAAACGCGCCTACAGAAAAAAAGCCATCCAATACCATCCCGACAGAAATCCGGGCGACAAGGAAGCCGAGGAAAAATTCAAAGAAGCGGCCGAAGCTTACGAGATTTTGGGTGACCCCGAAAAACGGGCGCGCTACGATCAATTCGGCAGCGCGGCGTTTGAAGGTCCCGGCGCCGGCGGACAATACCACCATTTTGACGATTTGGAAGATATATTCCGTCATTTCGGGGATATATTCGGAGACTTTTTCGGGGGTGGTTTCGGTGATTTCGGCGGCAGAACCGGGCAAAGAGGCTACGGAAGCAACAGCCGTGTAAGACAAATAAAGGGACGGGACTTGCGCATTCGTTTGAAAATCGATTTGAACGACATTATCCACGGCGGCGAAAGAAAAATCAAAGTGCGCAGAAAAGTCGTTGCCCCCGGCACCCGTTATCAAACCTGTCCCTCCTGTAATGGCGCCGGAGAAGTGCGGCATATTACCCATACGATTTTCGGAACGGCGCAAACGACATCGGTATGCCGTACCTGTGGCGGAACCGGTCAGGTAACGGTATCCAAACCGCATAATGCGGACAACGAGGGACTCGTATGGCGTGAAGATATTGTTACGGTGAGAATACCGAAAGGCATCCGCGAAGGTGTCCAGTTGAAAGTAGCCCAAAAAGGCAATGAAGCGCCTTCGCCCTATGGCGTTCCGGGCGATTTGTTGGTGGAATTCAAAGAAGAAATCCCGGACGAATATACTATCAAAGGCATCGACCTGTACAAGGAACTGGACCTGTCGCTTCCCGAAGCCGTACTCGGAACAACCAAGGTGGTGGATACCCCGCACGGAAAAATAAAATTGCACTTGGAAAACGGCGTGGAATCAGGCAAAATCCTTCGCATACGCGGCAAAGGAATTCCCGATTTGAATACCGACCGCTACGGTGATCTTTACATTCGCATTCACGTACAGATGCCGAAAAAACTCTCGGACGAAGACAGGGCGTATTTCGAAAAAAAATTACAGGATAAAAACTTCCAAACGGTCAAACGTAAGAAAAAATCCTTCTTTGAACGGATTCAGGATATTTTTTCATAGTTTTGGGTGAATTATTTCGAGTATTATGGCTAAAATCCTCATTGTAGAAGACGACAAGCAGATTCAGCGTGTCCTTAAAAATATCCTCGAGCGGGAAAACTACGAAGTAACCCAGGCTTTCAACGGGCTTGAAGGCATCGAAGCTATCAAGAAAAACGATTTCGACGTCGTACTGTGCGATATCAAAATGCCCGTGAAAGACGGGATAGAAGTATTGGAAGAATCGAAAAAGCTAAAGCCCGAATTACCTTTTGTGATGATTTCCGGACACGGGGATTTGGAAACGGCCGTGGAAAGTATGCGCAAAGGCGCCTACGATTATATCGTCAAACCGCCGGATCTCAACCGCCTGCTGACAACGCTGAGAAACGCACAAAAACTCGGCGAACTGGTACAGGAGAATATCCAATTGAAGAAAAAAGTCAGCAAGAAATATACGATGGTAGGCGAATCGGAGCCTATCAAAAAGGTTAAAGAAATCATCGAAAAAGTGGCACCCACCGATGCCCGCGTATTGATCACCGGTCCCAACGGTACGGGTAAAGAATTGGTGGCACATTGGATACATCAAAAAAGCAAACGCTACAAAAAACCGATGGTGGAAGTCAACTGCGCCGCCATTCCGTCGGAACTGATCGAGAGTGAACTTTTCGGTCACGTCAAAGGCTCTTTTACGGGGGCCTACAAAGACAAAAAGGGAAAATTCGAACAAGCCGACGGAGGAACGCTGTTTTTGGACGAAGTGGGCGATATGAGTCTGGCCGCACAAGCCAAGGTTCTACGCGCTTTGCAGGAACATAAAATATCACGCGTAGGCAGTGACAAATCCATTAAAGTGGACGTGCGTGTTATTGCCGCCACCAATAAAGATTTGAAGGAAGAAATCAAGAAAGGAAACTTCCGGGAGGATTTGTATCACCGTTTGGCCGTTATCGAAATCAAAGTTCCCGGATTGGACGAACGCAAGGAAGATATCCCGCTTCTGGTGGAATATTTCGCCAAACAAATTGCCGAGGAGCAGAATATGAAACCCAAGCAATTCTCGAAGGAAGCCGTTGAAAAGTTGATGAATTTCACCTGGTCGGGGAATATCCGCGAATTGCGTAACGTCGTGGAACGCCTGATGATTCT
>CAYUQW010000074.1:0-7087 GCA_964446985.1 uncultured Flavobacteriaceae bacterium | reverse complement strand
ACCCTCGGTCCCGCAGGACGGGACAACGGTTTTCAAGACCGCCGCTTTCAACCGCTCAGCCACCTCTCCGTTGAGCGTTGCAAATATAGAAAAATCGGGACAAATTATTATCTCCGGGGCATGCTGTTTTTTTCATTTCGGTTCTCTTGCCCAATTTTAAATTAAAATACTTCATATTGAAGAATTTTGTCCGTGTGAGGATTTTTTTTCTTTGTGAGTTTATGGTATGTTTGATTGGTCATTATGTCAAAAGATTTTCGTATTTTGGCTATGAAAAATTTATGTTGGAGATGAAATTGCCCTACGCGGAACCATATAAAATCAAAACCGTCGAAAAACTCTACCGTTCCACTCCGGAAGAACGTGAAAAATGGATTAAGGAAGCCAAATACAATCTGTTCAAATTAAAAAGTTATCAAGTTTTTATCGATTTGCTCACCGACAGCGGAACGGGGGCGATGAGCGACGAACAATGGGCCGAAATGATGCGCGGCGACGAAGCTTATGCCGGTTCGCGCTCCTTCGAGTTGTTGTACAATACCGTCAAACGATTGACCGGCTACGAATACCTCATTCCCACACACCAAGGTCGCGGTGCCGAACACGTCTTGTTCTCCGTGCTGGTGAACGAAGGCGATTTGGTGCCGGGAAATATGCATTTCGATACGACCAAAGCCCATATCGAAGTGCGCAAAGGTATTCCCGTGGATTGCACCATCGACGAAGCCTACGATACGTCCGTGTATCACCCCTTCAAGGGTAACGTGGATTTGGATAAACTGGAAAAGGTTTTCAAAGAAAATCCGCGCGAAAAAATCCCTTTGGTCCTGCTTACCGTAACTTGTAACACCGCAGGCGGACAGCCCGTGAGCATGGAAAATATCCGGCAGGTGTCCGCCTTGTGCAAAAAATACGGCATTCCCTTGTATTTCGATGCCGCCCGCTTTGCCGAGAATGCCTATTTTATCAAAAAAAGGGAACACGCCTACAAGGACAAAACCATCAAAGAAATCGTACGGGAAATGTTTTCCTACGGCGACGGTATGTTGATGAGCGCCAAAAAAGACGGCTTGGTCAATATCGGCGGATTTATCGCCTTGAAAGATCGCGAAACCTACCGTAAAGCCATTGTTCCGGCTATCGTTTACGAAGGTTATTTGACCTACGGCGGAATGGCCGGAAGGGATATGGGGGCGTTGGCCGTGGGATTGGACGAAGCCACCGAATTCGATTACCTCGAAAGCCGCGTACGGCAAGTGCATTACCTCGGTCTGCGTTTGATGGAAATGGAAGTTCCCGTGCAACAACCCATTGGCGGTCACGCCATTTATTTGGATGCCAACCGTTTTGTGCCCACCATACCGCGTGAGCAATTCCGGGCGCAGTCCCTTGCCGTGGAATTGTATCGTGTGGGCGGTATTCGCGGGGTGGAAATAGGCGCCATTATGGCCGATCGCGATCCCGTTACGCGTGAAAACAGGTTTCCCAAGCTCGAACTGGTGCGCCTGGCGATTCCCCGCCGTGTTTACACCGATAACCATATGAATTACGTGGCCGAAGTTCTGAAAATGATTTATGACACGCGTCACGAAGCCAAAACCGGCTACCGTATCGTCTATGAACCGCCCATTTTACGACATTTCAGTGTTGAACTCGAAAAAATTTAAGCATATGTCAGGAAAGAAAATTATTGTTTGGCACAATCCCAGATGCCGAAAGAGCAGAGAAGGCCTTCAACTTGTGGAAAAACTGGCCGCCGAAAAAGGCTTGTCGGTGGAAATCAGAAAATATTTGGATAATCCGCCATCGGCCGGAGAAATAAAAAAAGTATTGCAAATGAGCGGATTGCAACCGCAGGATTTATTGCGAAAACAGGAAAAAATCTGGAAGGAAGAATTTAAAGGCAAAGATCTTTCCGGCGACGACATCATCGAAGCTATGGCGAAATATCCCAAACTCATCGAACGTCCCGTGGTCATTTACGGCGATAAAGCCGTTTTGGGTCGTCCGGCCGACAACATCCGTAAACTTTTTGAATAATGACGATTATCCAACTGAAATATTTGCTTTCCGTTGCCAAGCACCGCAATTTTACCAAAGCGGCACAGGAAGTACACGCCACCCAGCCTACGTTGAGTATGCAGATACGCAACTTGGAGGAGGAACTCGGCGTGAAAATTTTCGACCGCTCGAAAAATCCGCTGACCATTACGCCCATCGGGCAAAAAATCATCGAACAAGCCAAAAAAATTATCCTCGAAAGCGGTAAAATAACCGAATTGGTACAGCACGAAAAAGGCTATATCGGCGGTGATTTTACCCTTGGCATTATTCCTACGGTATCGACAACGTTGGTGCCTATTTTCCTGAAAGATTTCATCAAAAAATATCCGCAGGTCAAACTGCATATCAAGGAAATGACCACGCAACAAATTATCGATGCGCTACTGGAAAATCAGTTGGACGCCGGTATTGCCGCTACGCCTTTGGAAGAGCCCAAAATAACGGAAAAACCTTTGTACAACGAACCTTTTATCGGTTTTATTCCCGAAGGTCACCGTCTTTACGGCAAAGAAAAATTACACGACAGCGACCTGTTGGTGGACGATATTTTGTTATTGGAAGAAGGGCATTGCTTTCGCGATAATATTTTGAATGTGTGTAAATCCAACCTGCCCGACGATCAACCCTATTATCTCGATACGGGCAGTTTCGATTTGTTGGTCAAACTCAGCAAGGAAGGAATGGGAATGACGCTTTTGCCCTATTTACATACCTTGGACCTGTGTGAAGCGGATAAAAAATACCTGAAAAACTTCGAAAAACCCGAACCCGCCCGGGAAATCAGCCTTATTTATAATGCCGACAACTATAAAAAAGGTATTGTTAACGCTTTGCATAAAACCATCACCGGAATTATCCGCGGTTTGATTGCTTTCTTTGATGTCCGGATCATCAGCCCGCTTCCGCAAACCAAATAAAAATGAAAAATAATCAAACACACGTTTGCTATTGTCGCGGCCTTATCACGGTTGCTTTATCATTGCTTGCGGCCATATTACTCGTGCTTTATCTTTATGTTTGGAACGGCCCGTTCACTTCGGCCGACATTCCGCTTTACTTGACAAACAAAATTTTTGCTTTCAGCATCATTGAGTTGTTTTTTGTTATGTCCGTTATCCCGTTTTCCATAAAAATCGCCCGTAAGATTATCGGAATTTCAACTTTTGTTTTGATGATTTTCCACGTCATTTTATCGGCATTTCTTATATCATCTCCCTATTTCCGGTTCTATTACAATTCGTCGGGATTTTTTATCACGAAATATGCTTGGGGATTTTTATTCGGCATCATTGCTTTTGTCATCTCCATTGTGTTCCAACAAGGTTTTTATCTCAAAAAAAAGAACAGGAGTTTCCCTTTTACGCATTTTTTCATTATCGGAATTATTGTTATTTTTAGTTCAATATTGTTGCATATTTTATTGATTGACAGCTTGTTGTGGAAAGGATGGAAAGTTTTTTCCCCCGATGCGGTCTTGGACTTGGTGTCCCTTGTTTTAATGGCGGCAGCCATTGCGGCCAATTTTTTTCGCTACAAGCATTATAAGAAATTGAAAAATGATTATCACCAATCTGCGGCTGAATAATTTCAAAAATTTCGAGGAAAAAACGTTCGAACTCGGAGGCGTTATCAATGCTTTTGTGGGGAATAACGGTGTGGGCAAGACCAATGTGTTGGATGCCGTCTATATGTTGGCTTTCGGAAAATCGTATTTTAATCTGAAACTAAATCAAATCATTCGGCACGGCGCCGGTTTTTTTTCGGTAAAAGGACATTTCCTGAAAGATAATATCGATGAAATCATTACCGTAAGTTATCGCAAAGGAGAAAAAAAAATCATTGCCCGGAACGACAAACCTTATGAAAAACTGTCGGAACATATCGGCTTGATACCCGTAGTTATGATTTCGCCCTACGACCGCGATTTGATTAGCGAAGGAAGCGAAGTCCGGCGGAAATTTACGGATAAACTCATATCGCAATTCGATAAAAATTATTTGCTTGACCTTACTTCGTATTACCAAACCTTGTCGCAGCGTAACAGCTTGTTGAAATATTTTGCGTTGAACAATGTTTTCGACGAGGAAACGCTCTCGGTATATGACGAAAAACTTCATCGTTACGGGCATCGTATTTTCGATAAAAGGAAACAATTCGTCGAAGCGTTCAGGCCGTATTTGCTCCGTAAATATGCGTGGCTTTCACGCGAAGCGGAAGTGCCGGGATTAATCTACCGCTCCCATCTTTTTGACAAACCTTTGAAGGAGTTACTATTGGAAAACCGTAAGAAGGATGCGGTTTTGCAATATACTTCCGCAGGGATACACCGCGACGATTTGGTCTTTGAACTCAATGGTTATCCCGTCAGGAAATTCGGTAGCCAGGGACAGCAGAAATCCTTTCTGATAGCCTTGAAACTGGCCGAATACGAAATGTTGAAATCCCGTAAAAACGAAGCGCCGATTCTTTTGTTCGACGATATTTTCGATAAACTCGACGCACTCCGGGTGGAACAAATTATCAAATGGGTCGAGGAAAAACAATTCGGGCAAGTACTCATAACCGATACCCATCCCGAACGTATCGAAAAACTTTTGCGGTCCATCGACGGCGAAACCAAAATTTTCCGCCTATGACACACGACGACGATATGCGAAATATCAAGGATATCCTGAATGATTTCCTGCGTTCGTCCAAACTGGATAAAAAGCTGTTGCCGGTGCGGGTAAAAGCCGCTTGGAACGAACTGATGAAGCATTCCGTGGCTCCCTATACTTCCAAAATCGATTTTAAAAACGGCGTTTTGACAGTGCGATTGACTTCCGCGACTTTGCGGGAGGAACTTTTTCGCGAAAAACAAAAAATTATCGATTTGATGAACGGACATCTCGGCGAAAACATCATACAAGACATTCGTTTTTTATGAACAGAAATGTGAATGCGGCCAATATCGTAACTTCCTTGCGGATACTCTCGGTTCCCGTGATGCTATATGCCGTGTGGGCCGGCAACAGGGAATTGTTTTTCGGCTTTTTCCTCTTTGCGGCTTTCACGGATTTCCTCGACGGTTTTCTGGCACGTACGTTCCGCTTGCAAACGCCCTTGGGTAGTAAATTGGACTCCACCGCCGATTTGTTGGTTTATCTGGCAACGGGTTTGGCCGTTTTCGTTTTTTATTGGGAAGATTTCGGCCCGTACCGTTATTCGCTGCCTGTGGTCGTTTTATATTTTCTCATTCCCGATCTTTATTCGATGATGCGCTTCGGTTCCGTTTCCAATCTCCACCTCTATTCCTGGAAAGCGGGCGGTGTTTTGCAATTCTTATTTGTCCTTATCCTGTTTCGGATAGGCTTTGTCCCTTGGCTTTATGCGCTTGTTTTTGTATGGACCACCTTGGCTTTCCTGGAAAATATGTATATCCAAATCTCACATCGCCGTAAGTTGAGCGACGTAAAAAGTTTCATTCACCTGCGAAAAGAAAAATAGCCTTTTATTTCCCGGGGCACATGGCGGCCACTTCCGGGTCGATGTTTTTATTGCCGTATTGCTTGTCGAATGCTTCGGCAAACAACGAAGCGAGTTTTTCGGCGGTTTGGCGGTAGGCTTTTTTGTCCTTCCACGTATTTTCCGGAATAAGGATTTCCGGCGGAACCCCGGGGACTTCCGTAGGAATGTTCAGGTGGAATAACGGGTCGTACCGATACGGAACCTCTTTGAGTTTTCCGTTTAATGCCGCATCCACCATAGCACGTGTATAGGACAGGTTGATACGGTGTCCTACGCCGTAAGGCCCGCCTGTCCAGCCGGTATTGATCAGGTAAACATCCGTATCGTGTTTTTCCATTTTCTCGCCCAACATACCGGCATAGATATCGGGATTGAGCGGCATAAACGGTTGTCCGAAAAACCGGGAGAAGGTCGCTTGCGGTTCCGTCACGCCCGTTTCGGTTCCCGCCAGTTTCGACGTATAGCCCAGCAAAAACCATAGCATTGCCTGGGCGCGGTTGAGTTTCGATACGGGAGGCAGGACACCGTAAGCGTCGGCCGTGAGGAAAAGAATGGTTTTCGGATGCCCGCCCGTTGACGAAGTTTTGATGTTTTTCAGATAGGTTAGCGGATAGGAAGCGCGGGAATTGGGCGTAAATCGCGGATCGAAAAAGTCGAACCGTCCGTTGGGATAAACCATGGCGTTTTCCACAATGCTGCCGTGACGGCGGTAATCGTCTTTGTGCATCACCGCATCGTAAATGTCGGGTTCTTTTTCGGCGGTTATGTCAATCATTTTGGCATAGCAACCGTTTTCGAAGTTGGCAATACCGCGATCGCTCCACGCGTGTTCGTCGTCGCCGAGGAGTTTACGTTTGGGATCGGCCGAGAGCGTTGTTTTTCCCGTTCCCGAGAGTCCCAGGAGCAAGGCCGTATCGCCTTTTTCGCCTTCATTGGCCGAACAGTGCAGCGGCAATATGCCGTGGAAAGGTAGGAGGTAGTTCATTACCGTGAACAGCATTTTTTTCATACTTCCCATATAGGCCGAACCGATGATCACACCGATTTTTCTTTCGAAATCCATAGCAATGGCCATATCCGTCACCGGGCAGGGATTTTTTTCGCCGGGACGCCGGATGCTCAATTCTTGTCCGGATAGATGACGCAAACGCCCTTCGTATTTGCAGGAATCCAGTTTTTGATAAGGAACGTGAAGCAAAACGAATTCGTCCTTGGCGAAAATGCTTTGATCGATGTCCGGAGGAACGGGCCTGAACATATTGTCGGTAAAAAGTGCCGCCAAAGCGTGTGTGGTGACGGTCCGCACAGGCAGGGCATAGGAAGCGTCGGCGCCTATGACGCGGTTGGTTTCGTAGAGTTTTCCGGCGGATTCCAGGAAATCCAAAGCATCCTTGACCAACATATCGAAGGTTTCGCGGTCAACCGGGATATTGTTGGGCGAGTCCCAATCGACATATTTTTCCGTTTGTTCGTTCTTGACAATCAAAGTGTCTTTGGGGCTCCGTCCCGTGGATTC
>CAYUQW010000073.1:0-7115 GCA_964446985.1 uncultured Flavobacteriaceae bacterium | reverse complement strand
TATTATCGCTACCGCCTCAATGCCGCGGAGAAACTATTTAAACAAGGTAAAATACGCTACATTTTGGTCAGCGGGGACAATTCGAGTAAATATTATAACGAACCCTTGCAGATGAAGAAAGATTTGATCAAAAAGGGCATTCCCGCCGGCAGAATTATTCCCGATTATGCCGGATTTCGCACTTATGATTCGATGATGCGGGCCAAAGAAATTTTCGGTTTGGACACCCTGATCGTAATTTCGCAAAATTTCCACGTCCGACGTGCCGTTTATATCGGCCGGAAATTGGGAATGCATCCCTTCGGTTATGTAGCGAGAACACCGGAAAATTTTTCGCAATTCAGGTTGATTCTGCGCGAATTCCTTGCAAGAGTCAAAGCAACTTACGATATTTGGATAAAAAAGAAACCCAAATTCCTCGGGAAGAAAATTCCCATACCGCAATGAATGATTCACCCGATAAAATCGTAGCAACCACTTTCAAAGGGTTGGAAGATGTCCTGGCGCGCGAGATCAAGGAGACAGGCGGAAAAAGCGTACGAAAACTGGTGCGTGCCGTGGAATTTTACGGTGATAAAGCTTTGCTCTACAAAGCCAATATGAAACTTTCGACGGCGCTTCGCATTTTGCTGCCCGTTGCACACTGGCGTAATATCAAATCCGTATCGAGCCTCTACAATAAAGCCTACGAATTCCCTTGGGAAAACTATTTTCATTCGCGTAAAAGCATTTTTTTTCATTTTTCGGGCGAATTGGATACCATTCCGCATAGCAAATTCGTCAGTCAGAAAGTAAAAGACGCCATAGCCGACCGTTTTCGCGACCGTTTCGGCCACCGCCCCGATATCGACAAAGAAAATCCGCAAATCCGTATCAATCTGCACCTTTTCCGTGACCAAATCACCGTTTCGCTCGACAGTTCGGGTGATCCGCTGTTCAAACGCGGTTACCGCGAAGATACCGGTCCTGCACCGCTCAACGAAGTATTGGCGGCCGGCTTGGTCAAATTGACCAAATGGCACGGTGAAACACATCTGATCGATCCGATGTGCGGATCGGGAACCATCCTGATCGAAGCGGTAATGCAGAGTATGCATATTCCGCCCAACCTGAACCGCGATTTTTCGTTTATGCACTGGAAAAATTTCGATGAATCCGTATATAAACACACCAAAGAGCAATTGAAGGAACATATCCGCACTGCTTATGATATCATTCAAGTAGCCGGCTATGATAAAGATGCTGCCGCCGTGGAAAAAGCCCGGCAAAACGCCGTCAATGCCGGTGTGGATAAATATATTCGCTTCGAGCATACCGATTTTTTCGAAACCCGCAAAATTCCCGGTCCGGTAACCCTGATTTTCAATCCGCCCTACGACAAACGTTTATCGCTCGTTTCGCGTGAAAAATTTTACAAAAAAATGGCCGGCCACTTGAAGGAGAATTACAAATGGGCCGTTGCTTGGATGATTACGCCCGAACGTATGGATAAGTATTTTCACAAAAAACCGGTCCGTTCCTACCGGTTGATGAACGGAAAAATTCCCGTTTGGTTTAGCGGTTTCAATTTGGATTAATCCCGCTTGCTTATGAAAACATTGAAGGAGCATTTGGCCAAGGTGTATGCGGCATATATCGCCGGGCAATACCGGGAAGGAAAATTAAAGGCCGTTGATCATCAAAAAAAATGGTTTGATACGATAATAAAAAAAGCGGCGGGAACACAATTCGGTAAAGATTACGGTTTGTCCTCGGTGCGTGATTATGATGATTTCAAAAAACGCGTACCCTTGCAAACCTATGAAGATATCCGTCCGTATATCGAGCGAATTATCGAAGGCGAGAAGGATGTGCTATGGCCCGGCAAGCCTTTGTATTTTGCCAAAACTTCGGGGACTACTTCCGGCGTGAAATACATTCCGATTTCCCGTGAATCGATGCCTTTTCACGTCAAAGCGGCCCGTGATATGCTTTTGCTTTATATCGCCGCGACGGGCAAAACGGATTTTTTACGCGGGAAAATGATTTTTCTGCAAGGAAGCCCGGCCCTGGAAAAAAAAGGCGGCATCCCGACAGGACGTCTTTCGGGAATTGCGGCCCATTATGTACCGAAATATCTCCAAAAAAACCGGTTGCCCTCTTGGGAAACCAATATTATTGATGATTGGGAAAAGAAACTCGATGCCATTATCCGGGAAACCCTGCCGGCCGAAATGACGCTGATAAGCGGGATTCCTTCCTGGCTGCAACAATATTTCGAGAAACTGACGGAACGAACCGGAAAACCGGTGGGTGAAATTTTTCCGCATTTCAGCCTGCTGGTGCACGGCGGTGTCAATTTTGCCCCTTACCGAAAAAAATTCCGTCACCTCATCGGGCGGGAAATAGATACCTTGGAAACCTATCCGGCTTCGGAAGGATTTATCGCTTTCCAAGACGATATACAACGAAACGATTTATTGTTGCTGACGAATCACGGCATATTTTACGAATTTGTTCCCCTTACGGAAATACATAAGGAGAAGCCCGTCAGACTGTCTTTGGAAGACGTTCGTACGGAAACGGATTATGCCATTGTCCTCAATACGAATGCCGGCTTGTCGGGATATGTTATCGGAGATACGGTGCGCTTTACTTCGACGAATCCCTACCGGATTGTCGTAACCGGGCGTGTCAAACATTATATTTCGGCTTTCGGCGAACACGTTATCGCCAAGGAAGTGGAAAATGCAATGAACGAAAACCTTAAACAATTCGGCGTGCAGATAAACGAATTTACCGTGGCTCCGCAGATTACGCCCGAAAGCGGCTTGCCCTATCACGAGTGGTTTGTCGAAACGGACGAAGCGGATAATTTCACGCCCGATTTTGCCCGTCGATTGGACCGCGCTATGCAGGAACAGAACATTTACTACCGGGATTTGATACAAGGAAAAATACTCCGTCCGGCGGTGGTTTCGCTGGTCAAACCGGGTGCTTTTCACCGCTATATGCAATCGGTCGGGCGTTTGGGCGGACAAAACAAAATTCCGCGTTTGAAAAATGATCGCGAAATAGCCGATTTTTTCTACCGAAATAAGGAAATTATACGGCAATTATGAAAAAACTGTTCAACATAACCTTTAATGTGGAAGACGATGTCCGCGACGAATGGCTGCGCTATATGGAAGAGGAATTTGTTCCCAAAATGACCCGAAGCGGTTTGCTTCGCGACGCTTTGCTGACGGAACTGATGCTGAACGAGCCGCAAGGAACTTCCTATGCCTTGCAATTTGTCAGTGATTCGCCGGAAAGTTTACGGCAATTTTTCGACCGGGAATTAGATTCGATTTTATCGGATCACAGGCAAAAATTCGGTGACCGGGTGGTCTTTTTCCCTACCACGATGAAAATTATCCGCCGTTTTTGAGATTTTTTTCCTGAATTTTCGCTATAAAATCCGTCATAACGCTGATCAAACGCCGGGATACAGGTAGATCCGGCCGGTTGTACGTAGCGATATTTTTTTCGCGGTCGATCGGGGCGTCTTTCAGGATATGGTTCATTCCTTCGATGATTTCAAGGCGCGCATCCGGTTTGGCTTTCAGGAGTTTCCGGGCATCGTCCAGGGAAATTTGCAAATCGGTGGTACCTGCCACAATGAGGACGGGAATATGCAGTTTTGCCAATTCCGCGGCGGGGTCGTATTTCATCCAGGATTTCAGAAATTCCTGCACCGATTGACGGAACAGACCGGCCAGCAAAGGCGGCACACTGTCGATTTTTTTGTTCGCCTGTAAAATGTCTATTAACGAATCTACGGTTTTTCGAATGATTTTTACGGATTGTGAAAACTGTTTTTTCAATACTGTTCCCAGGGGATAACCCGCGCCTTCGAGCGAGATGAAGCCGTCAACGGGAACCTGTTGCGCCGCGAGAATGCCTACGAGCGATCCTTGACTGTGGCCGGCGACAATGATTTTTTCGAAACCTTTGGCGCGTAAAAATTTAATCCACGCAACGGCGTCGGTTACAAAATCCTCGAAACGCAAATCCGATTCCGTCAAGTGTTCCGTACGGCTTTTTCCTATGCCTCTTTTGTCATAGCGTAGCACCGCCAAACCGTGTTTTGTAAGCGAATCGGAGAGTATGCGCAAGCAGTTGTTGGTCATTCCGGGCGCGTTTCCGTTCCGGTCGGTAGGGCCGGAGCCGGCAATCAACAAGACGGCCGTTTTTGTCTTTTCTACGGGATAAGCCAATGTCCCGGACAGAACAACATTTTCCCGTTTGATTTCGACTTCTTCCGTTTTTTGTGCCGTAAGCGAAAAAATTCCGGTCAATACCAAGAGTATCCACAATTTAATTTTCATAAACATACTTTTTTATTATCCTTTCGGATAGATACACATACGTATAAGCCAAAACAATGCCACCGATAATGTCCGAAGGATAATGCACGCCGAAAGCCATGCGCGTATAGGCTATGAGCAATGCCCAGGTAATAAGGAACAGACGCAGGAATTTATTACGGAAAAACGGCCAAAGCGCAAACAACAGGACGAAAACTTCGGTGGTATGTCCCGAAGGAAAGGAATAACCGCCTCCGGATGTAAGTTTGATAATTTCGGGAGAAATCCGGTAGGGACGCGGTCTTTGTATCAAAAATTTGATGATGTTTCCGAAAACGGCCGCCATCAATAAAGACAGTAGCAGTCGATATAAAACGGGTTTAAGGTTTCGGCGGTTTTTTACACGAATTAACCATATCAGCCACAAAACAAAAAAAACGGTAATGACGGAAACATAGCGGGTTAAAAAAAGTAACACGGGATCACCGGCGATCCAGCGATGATGTTCCAGGAAGGAAACAATGCCGATTTCGTTACTCAATGTTATTCTTTTATGCCGGTACCGAATCGAGGGAAAGTAAAACTTTGCGGATTTTTTGCCAAGTTCTTTCCATATCGAAATCCAATCCGACGGACATCCGGACCATACCTTTGCTCAATCCCATGGCTTTTTGTTCTTCTTCGGGGACTTCACTGGAAGTTCCTTCGCCCGGGGCGTTGAAGAGCGTTTTGTAAAATCCCAAACTAACGGCCAAATAACCCACATTTTCCGCTTCGAGGCGTTCCATAAAACGGAAAGCACGTTCTTTTGTGCCCAAATCAACCAAGAGCATACCGCCGTATCCGAAGCCGGGATTCATCATTTTTTTGAAAACTTCGTGTTGCGGGTGTGATGGCAATCCCGGATATTTGACTTTAATTCCTTCCGAAGCCAATTTCTCCGCCAAATACAGTGCGTTTTCGCTATGCTTGACCATACGGACGGGAAGCGTATGCATATTTTTAAGGATTTGGGCCGCGCGTATGCTGTCCATCGCCGGTCCCAGGAGCATGGCGGCACCGTCGAACAGATTACGCAAATCTTCGATAAATTCCGATGTGCCGCAGACACAACCGCCCACGGTATCGTTCATGCCGTTGATGAATTTGGTCAAGCTGTGGATGACAATATCGGCCCCCAATCGTGCCGGCGTAAAGATAAGCGGCGTAAAGGTATTGTCCACTACCAAAGGAATCCTATGGCCGCGGGCAATTTCCGACAATGCCGGAATATCGGCCACTTCCATCAAAGGGTTGCTCAATACCTCGGTATAAATCAACTTGGTTTCCGGACGTAAGGCTTCGGCAACTTTTTCCGGTTTGGTAATATCGACGAAGGAAACGGAAATGTTGAATTTAGGCAGAAAATTTTTCAGGAAAGCATAAGTGCCGCCGTAAACCGTTCGTGAGGATACGACGTGATCGCCCGCCTTCAATAAATGCATAAGCACGGATGTTATGGCCCCCATTCCGGATGCCGTGACCAAGGCCGATTCGGTGGCTTCCGTACGGGCCAAGGCCTCGGAAAGGTAGCGGGTGCTGGGGCTGGAATGACGGGAATATAAATAACAACCGTCGGCTTTTCCTTCGAAAGCATCCAGCATTGTGCCGGCCCGCATAAAGGTATAGGTGGCCGAATCGGAAATGGACGGATTGACACCGCCGAACTCGCCGAAAAATTGTAAATCCTGGATAATATCGGCCGGTTTATGGGACTGTTTTTTCATCTTCCTGAATTTTTATGTAATAAAGATAATGTTTTTCCTGCAAATAAAGAAGGATAAACGGCAAGTCCGGCAAAAAACAAACTTTATTTAATCCAAGCCTGCGGATTGACCGATTGTTTTATCTCTTTCAAACGCTCTTGTGCATCGGCCGGATCGGAGAAAGCATCATAGGCAACCAAATAATATCCCTTGGCATTTTGACCGGCCATTTTTGCCGGGAAACCGCTTTTTTGTAACCGGCGCAGCATTTTTTCGGCGTTTTTCCGGTAACGGAAAGCACCGGCGATAATATAGTAGGTTCTTTGCTGCCGGGTGAAGGAAGATACGGATGTCGATCGACGGACAGGTTGGATATGCACCGGCGGGAGATAATCAGGAAGAACGTAGGTCGCACGCTGGACCGGATTGTTGTCAATATTATTTCCGCTACTGTAATTCAAATAGGCGGTTGTCATTATGGCCAGCCCTGCAATAACGGCGGCGGCGTATTTCCACCACGCCGGTGATGAAGGCTTTTCTTCTTCTTTGTGCAGGAACAACTTTGACGGTCCGGAAGCCGGCGCATGCATTTCCCCTTGCGGTTCCGGTTCGTTTGCCGTTTCGGGCTTGTAGCGGACAAAAGCGGGTAAACCGAAAGCTTCGGCCAGATAATTTTTCCCGGGTATCGGGACGAAGGTCAAAAAGCCGTTTTCATAGACAAAAACACCGATGCCGTTCAAGCGCAAGCGTTTGTACAGGGATAATTTTTCGCGCCATTCGTTCACCGTATCATTGATGAAATTTCTCGCGACGGTTTTGTCGATTTCTTCTTCCCGCGCAATATGGTCCGTCAGCAGGCCGTCGTTTTGTTTGAGGTACATATTGAAGGCAATTTCTTTGGACGGAGGAAAGAATGTGCCGGCGGATTCGTCGTAACGTGCGGGTTTCCTGCGCGAAACGAAAGCCCCGAAATCCGGTACTATTACGATATCATACCGGTAAAGCAAATCGATAATATACGATTCGAGATTTCTTTTCATCG
>CAYUQW010000072.1:5656-7128 GCA_964446985.1 uncultured Flavobacteriaceae bacterium | reverse complement strand
GGATTATGTGTCTGTGCGAATTTCATAAAAGAGGAGAGCGTATATGAATTTTCATAGGCATCGCGTCCCGTAAATTGGAAACTGTCACCTTGATTATCGATGGCATCTTCCGTATATCGATCCCAGTTTTTCGGATGGCCTCCAACGAGTGAGGCATAACCGAGATTCAAACCTATGTACAAATCCTGTGTTGTAGGATAGCGGAAACCGGTTTGATAGGCTACACGAAATACTTGCTTACGGTCTTGATCGGGCATCCAAACCAATGCCACACGCGGTGAAATATTCGGTTTGAATTGATCCTGTTTGTCAACACGCAACGAAGCGTTGATTTTTACGTGTTTATCGAAGAGATTTTGAATGTACTGGGCAAAAACCGCTTGTTCATTAATAAAAATCGGGCCGTCGTAATCGGTAAAAATAGTTCCTTGGGAGTTCAACGAGAAACGACGGGCGGAAGCGCCTACTTGGATTTCTCCGTTTTTGACAAGATTTTTGAAACTGTAATTTCCTTCGATGTGGAACAAAGAGGTTTTATCGATAAAACGGGCTCCTTTTTTGAAATCGGGGTCATTGACTACTTCATCAAAAGCTTTTTGGAATTCCGGAGTTCCGGGTTCGTATCGTCCCGTATCGGCATATCCGCGTGCCAATGCATGAGCCATAGCATCGGAGGCACCGTTCATACGTGAAATCACATAAGCTTGGGCATATTGCGTAAACCATGTAATATCGTCTTTCCATTTGCGGTTAATATTCCATGCGGCAAATCGCGTATCGTAACTGTGTCCGGCGTCTTCGGAAGTATAGTAAGCACGTATAAAATAATTATCGTTTTTCAATTCCAATTTGTGTTGATGCAAAAGCAAATCTTTCAAAACATAACGATTGGCTCCTTGATAAATCGTTTGTCCGCCGCCAAAACGGGAAGCCCATATCAACTCGGCCTTGCTACCTTTTATAGGACGGAAGTGCAGAGCAAAATCACCTTTGATACTTTTGGCACCGTAGTCTGTCAGGTCTTTTTCTTTGTAACCGGTTCGGGAAACACGTATTACGCCAAGACCGTAAGCCGTCAAGTCGATATCGGTGGCCACTTCGTCGCCGTAAACATTCAATCCGTCATAGGAAGGATTTGTCAAACGGCTACCGCGGCGGTTTTTATTGATCGGACTTTGATCGAAATCGCGATAATCCACGGCAAACCAGTCCGTAGCTTTTAGGTAAGAGAAATTAATCTTAAAAGCAAACCTGTCGCCAAGAGCTTTGGCAAAACGAACGGCCGCTTTATACATTGGACGAACACCGGCTGCTTGCTGACGGGTATATCCGTATTTAAGTTCGGTGCTTAACCCTTGATATTTAAAAGGATTTTTGCTGGTCATATAAATCAGGCCGTTGAAAGCATTGGCACCGTATAGCGCCGAGGAAGTTCCCGGCAGGAGTTCCACGCTTTTGACATCCAAATCGCT
>CAYUQW010000072.1:0-5556 GCA_964446985.1 uncultured Flavobacteriaceae bacterium | reverse complement strand
CATCCGTCACATTCCCTTTTAGTTTGATCTGGGCAAATGCCGATGACATTGTTCCCAAAATCAGGAGAAAAAACATAATTCTTTTCATAATCGTAGTTTTTTGGATAAATTTATGCAGCAAGATATAAAAAAAAATGAAAATGTGATATTTGCGGTTTTTTCACGATTATTGCTTATATTTTTTCTATGAAAGAAAGATTTAAAAAACTGTTCAATTCGTTACAATACCGGATATTCTTATCGATGTTCGGTATTTTGGTGATATCCTCTTTTATTATTATCGTTACTTCGATTATTCAATACCGCGAAGAGGCCAAAGATTACAATTTACGAAGGCTGGCCAGGAAAGAAAGAGCCTTGAAAGAATCTATCAATATCGTCTTGGACCGCACCACGTATCCCGTTACCACGGAAAATATCCCGTTGATTTTCAATGAAGAAATCCACCGTATTTCCAATATTCATAATTTGAATTTCGAAATCTACGATTTGGAAGGACGTTTGCTGACCAGTTCTTTGCTCGGTTTCGGCAAGGATACGATGATGAATATTATCCCTGTAAAAATCTTGGATTCATTGAATAAAACTCCTGATAAGACATTGAAAATCAATGAGAAAACCATAAAAGGGGAATCCATATCTTCATACAGTATTTTGACCGATAAACATTTCAAACCCATCGGGATATTGCATATTCCTTACCTGACAAAATCGAAATTTTACCAGCGGGAAATGCGCGAATTTCTCAACCGGTTGTCAGCCATTTACATTTTCCTGATCATATTGTCCATTATCATTTCATTTTATTTGTCCAAATATATTACCAAATCGCACGCCGTTTTGCAGGATAAATTGACGCGCACCGACATTTCGACAAATCAAAAAATCGAATTGACACGCATTCCCGAAGAATTGAAACCTTTGGTGGAATCCTACAACAAAATGGTGGATAAATTGGAGGAAAGCCGCAGGCGGCTTATTCAGGCCGAACGGGAATCGGCTTGGCGCGATATGGCCAAACAGGTGGCACACGAAATCAAAAATCCGCTGACACCGATGCGGTTGAGTATCGAACATTTCATCAACACCTTCGATGCCAATGATCCGGATTACAAGCAAAAACTGAAGGAGTTCGGCGATATGATGATCGAACAGATTTTATTGTTGAATAAAATCGCTCAGACGTTTTCGGATTTTACGAAAATATCGGAGATGAAACCGCAAAAAGCCGATTTGGTCGATACGCTCCAAAAAGCGGTTATGCTCTATCCCGGAAAAGTTTTTTATGACGGCGAACCGGAAAAACTGGAAATGATTTTCGATAAGGGAAAAATCAATCAGGTATTGGTCAATCTCATTCGCAATGCATTGCAGGCCGAAGCCGCGGAAAGATCGATCGAAGTGCATATCCGTCTGACGGACGAAGGAAACCAGGTGCGGCTGGAAATTTCGGACAACGGTACGGGAATTCCGCGAGACATACTGAAACATATTTTCGAACCGCGATTTACCACCAAATCGTCGGGGATGGGATTGGGGCTTGTTATCGTCAAACGTATTGTGGAAGGACACGGCGGACAAATTTTTGTGCGCACCGAAGAAGGTATCGGAACGAAATTTATCATATTTTTACCTAAAAAAACCGAGGTATGATCTACAATTATCTTTTGGTGAAAAATCTTTCGCCTTATATCCGGTTGATTACCATAAATCGTCCGAAACAACTCAATGCGCTGAATCGTGAAGTGATTCGCGAATTGCACGAGGCCCTGGAAGCCGCCGAAAATGACGATACGCGCGTGGTCATTCTGATGGGAAGCGGTGAAAAAGCCTTTGTGGCCGGTGCCGATATCAAGGAATTTATGCACTTCACGCCGGAAGAAGGCCGAAGGTTGTCGGAAGAAGGACATCGCTTGTTATTCGACTTCGTGGAGCAGATGAAAACGCCGGTTATAGCCGCTATCAACGGCTATGCCTTGGGCGGAGGCTTGGAACTGGCACTGGCGTCGCATATCCGCATTGCGTCGGAAAATGCCAAAATGGGCCTTCCCGAAGTATCGCTCGGCGTAATTCCGGGCTACGGCGGCACTCAACGTTTGGCGCAACATATCGGCAAAGGCCGGGCAATGGAAATAATCCTTACGGCCAAACCGGTAGACGCGCAAAAAGCCTATACCTACGGTCTGGTGAGCGATGTGGTGCCTTTGGAAAAACTGCTCGACCGGGCGGTTGAGTTCGCCGAAATGCTTATCAAAAATTCACCGTCGGCTATGGGCCTGGCCATTGAGGCCGTCAATGCCGCGTACGGAAGGGACGGCTTTAAAACCGAGAACGAATTGTTCGGGAAAGCCTTCGAAACGGAAGATTTCAAGGAAGGAACCACGGCCTTCGTGGAACGTAGAAAACCGGATTTCAAAGGGAAATAAAAATCTATGTCGAATACTTTCGGGCGAATTTTACGTTTTACTTCTTTCGGCGAATCCCACGGCAAAGCCGTGGGCGGCATTCTCGACGGAATGCCCGCGGGAATCGAAGTGGACTTCGATTCCATTCGCCGCCAACTCCAACGTCGCCGTCCCGGCCAATCCGCTTTGACAACTTCGCGCCAAGAAGACGACGAACCGGTTTTTCTCTCCGGCATTTTCGAAGGAAAAACACTCGGAACGCCCATAGCTTTCCTGATTGAAAACACCAATACGCGTTCGTCCGATTACGACCACTTGAAAAACACTTTTCGCCCGTCACACGCCGATTTTACGTATGAAAAAAAATACGGCTTGCGCGACTGGCGCGGCGGAGGTAGGGCATCGGCACGGGAAACCGCCGCGCGTATTGTGGCCGGGACCTTGGCCCGGCAAATTATTCCCGGTATCGATATCAAAGCCTATGTTCACGCCGTCGGTCCGTTGCATTTGAATAAAAATTGGACGGATCTGGATTTGTCGAAAATCGATTCTAATCCCGTTCGAACGCCTGATCCGGAAATGGCGCTTGCTTTCGAAAAACTTATAGCGGAAACCAAAAAACGCGGCGATACGGTCGGGGGACAGATCGTATGTGTCGTCCAAAATCTGCCGGTGGGCTTGGGCGAACCGGTTTTCGATAAATTACACGCCCGGTTGGCTTCGGCAATGATGAGTATTCCGGCCGTAAAAGCCTTCGAAATCGGAAGCGGTTTTGCCGGAACGGAAATGTTCGGCTCGGAACATAACGACGTCTTTCGTTCCGACGGTTCCACCGAAACAAATTATTCCGGCGGTGTCCAAGGCGGTATTTCCAACGGTATGCCCGTATATTTTCGTGTAGGCTTTAAGCCCGTTTCCACGCTTATGCGCCCGCAAAAAGGATTCGACAAGGAAGGAAATGCCGTCGTTATCGAAGGCAAAGGCCGCCACGATCCTTGTGTCGTTCCTCGTGCCGTTCCTATCGTCGAAGCAATGACGGCATTGGTGCTGGCCGATTTTTACCTGCTGAACAAAATATCGAGAATCGAATGAAAAAACTTGCATTGCATACCAAAATTCTCCTCGGGATGGTGCTGGGTTTTGTTGCAGGATTTGTTCTGCTGAAAATTCCCGGCGGCGACCGGTTTAACTATAATTGGATTGCTCCCTGGGGAAAAATTTTCATTAACCTTCTCAAACTTATCGCCATTCCCTTGATTTTGGCCTCATTGGTAAAAGGCGTTTCCGATTTGCAAGATATCGCCAAATTCAAAACCATCGGTTTACGAACCGTCGGATTGTATATCACCACCACGGTAACGGCTATCGTTATCGGCCTGCTATTGGTAAATCTGATCAAACCGGGCGAAGGAATTTCCCGGGAAACCGTTGAAAAATTGAAGGTCTCATATGCCCGTAACGAAAATATCCAAACAAAAATTTCACGTGCCCGTCAACAGCAACAAAAACCGGCTTTGCAATTCCTTGTGGATATGGTTCCCGACAATATTTTCAAAGCAATGTCCGATAACCGGAATATGTTACAGGTGATTTTCTTTGCGCTTTTTCTAGGGATAGCCCTGATTTTGATTCCCGGACATCAGGCGGCTCCTTTGAAGGAATTTTTCGATTCGTTCAATGAAGTGATTCTGAAAATGGTCGATTTGATTATGCTTTTTGCGCCCTATGCTGTTTTTGCGCTCATTGCCAATGTTATCGTAACCACATCGGGCGATACCGAAATACTGCAAAAACTTTTATTATATGCCGGCGTAGTGGTGGCCGGTCTGGTATTGATGATCGGAGTGTATATGCTTCTTGTGCGTTTTCTGGCCGGGAAAAATCCCTTTTGGTTCCTCAGACAATTGTTGCCTGCCCAGCTTTTGGCTTTTTCCAGCAGTTCTAGTGCGGCCACGTTGCCCGTAACAATGGAAAGGGTCGAAGAGCATATCGGTGTGGACAAGGAAGTGGCGGGTTTTGTGCTTCCCGTGGGTGCTACGGTGAATATGGACGGAACCAGTCTGTATCAGGCTGTTGCCGCCGTATTTATTATGCAGGTTTTTTGGCCCGAAGGCTTGGGCTTTGCCAATCAAATCACCATTATTTTGACGGCCTTGCTTGCATCGATCGGTGCCGCCGCCGTTCCCGGCGCGGGTATGATTATGTTGGTTATCGTCTTGGATACTTTGGGTTTCCCTTCCGAACAATTGCCTATGGCTTTGGCATTGATTTTCGCCATTGACCGGCCGCTCGATATGTTACGTACCGTTATCAATATCACCGGTGATGCCACCGTGGCCACCGTTGTAGCGAAATCCGTGGGAAAATTGCACAAACCGCATCCGAAGGAATGGGATGATTATCTGAAAAAATGAATGGGGACTTCGAGGAAAAGGTATTGCGAATCGTCAAATGCATTCCTGCGGGAAAGGTGACCACCTACGGTTTGATTGCTCGGGCAGCGGGAAATGAAAGCGCCGCCCGGATGGTGGGATGGATTCTCAACAGGATGAAATTCAATCCAGAAATACCTGCTCACCGCGTCGTGAACCGTAACGGAATGCTGACCGGAAAATGGCATTTCGAAACACCCGATCTGATGGCTTCGCTTCTGATATCCGAAGGAATTCCGGTGAAAAACGACAGGATAGACCGGTTTAAATCGTATCTTTGGATTCCCGAACTGAATCATTGCGAATGATATTGTATAAATCCAAATTTTTGGAAGTCAATTACCTGGAGTTGCAACACTTGACACATTTCCTTTTTTCGGAGTATGCTTCGTATATGGACGGGGAAGGCGTTTATCACGAAATGCTCAATTTTCTGGGATTTCGTATTCATAAACGCAGCCGTCGATTTTATCTTGATTTGCGCAATGTCGAACATCTTATCGATAAAGACTTTTTCCCTTGGTTCGAAACATACATTCTCCCCAAATTGGCCTCTTTTAATGCGGGTAAAGTGGCTTACTTACTAAAAAATGTCTCGATTTCGGATATTCCCGAACGAAAAATAACCCTGTTCAAAAATCGGGATATCAACGTTCGCTTTTTTGACAATCCCGCCGGATTAATGCAGTGGATGAAAGGATAAAATACAGATTTCCAAA
>CAYUQW010000071.1:0-7209 GCA_964446985.1 uncultured Flavobacteriaceae bacterium | reverse complement strand
CGCTCGCACATTATCCGGTCAACAACCAAAGAGATAATAAAAATTACGGTGATCAATATAAGTTTTTGATTTTCGCTCATCTTTATCTTAAAATCATTCCCTTCCGCGTTTCAACTTGGCTTGCCAGGCCTTCAATTCTTCCCACTTGCCTTCGGCCGCCAACTTTGCCTGACGCGGCCAGGTGCCGGGATTATGCATACGGTAACGGGGACCTGCCTTCTCCAAAATCTCTTCCAGTTTTTTCACCGGTGTTTCGGCCAAATCGGCAAAGGTCTTGATACCCGCGTTATTGAATAACTTTTCTATTTTCGGTCCGATACCTTCGATTTTTTTCAAGTCGTCTTTTTTCTTACCGGATTTTTTTACACTTACCTTAACCTTGACACCCGGTACCTCCGCTTCTTTTTCCGCGACGGTTATCAAAGACTCCGCTTCCCTTTCTTTCATACAAGCCGCCAGGTCCTCCTGTGTCTGTTTCAGCTTGTTACGTGTATGCGTCAGTTCGTTTTCCAAAGCGATTTTCTTATCGACCACGTCTTTTTTCTCCGCTTCCAACGCCAGATATTTTTCCTGCATTCCTTCGTATTTCGTTTTCCAATCCGCGGAAGCACCGCGGGAGATCAACCAATGTAACAAGTAGCCCAAAACGAAGGCTACCAACAACATCAAAATAATTTCGAATGCGGCGTCCTTGGCTCCGTAGGAATCGGCCGCAGAAAAGAGACCGCTGACAGTTAACAAATTCATTATGCTTATGTTTTTTAGGTTGGTTTTTTATTTCACGAGTATGATTTCCACACGACGGTTTTGTTTACGTCCTTCTTCCGTATCGTTCGGAGCGATAGGATTTTTCTCTCCGCCCGAAAAAACTTCGATTTGCTTGGCGGAAACACCGTCCCGCAGCAATTCTTCCTTAATTTTCAAGGCTCTCCATTTGCCCAGCTTATAGTTGAAAGCCGCTTTTCCCCTGTTGTCCGTATATCCGTAAATTTTTACTTTCTCACCCGGATTTTTCTTCAATTCGTCAGCCAAATTTTTCAGATAATCCAACACTTCCTTGTCGGTAATGGGACGTGTGGAATTGAAATCGAAATAAACAATGGTTTTTCCCTGCACTTTTTTGACTTTCTCCGGTGTAAAAGTTTTCCAATACATCCTGTCTTTATAGCCCGCAATATCTTCCGGAGCGTGTTCACCCAACAATTTCGGCACGGCAACGATATCCAAACCGGGATATTTTTCCTTCAATAAAACTTTTAGGGCGTCCGCTCGCGCCTGACCCATATTGTCATACCCTTCTGGCGGTTGCTCATCGGCGTAGTATGCACCTTCGACAACCAATTTTTGACCTTCTTTCTTCATCTTCACCAAAGCTTCGCGGGCTTCGGCCCATTTCAACGAATCATTGACATATACCCGGATTTCATTCCGTTTAAACGACAGAATATCAAAAGGTACGGCGGTATTTTCATTTTCCGCTTCCGGAGTTTCCTGCACAGGTTTCCCGGTTGTAACGGCCGCTTCGGCCCGGGCACAAAAACCTTTGATCCGGCAGACATACCAATAGGTACTACCGGCCGACCAAAGCACAAAAAGCAGTATAATATGCAAAGGTTTCCATTTCATTTGGCTTGAAATTTGGATTAATTTTGTGTAAATATAGAAAAAAGACGGCAATATCCAAAAAAATAAGAAAACTTTACGCTTCCTATACCCAAAAGTATCCGAAACATACGCGATATAATCTCAAATTTTTTGCTAAACGATTTTGATCCTGCATACGCTTTTATTTTTATTACTTTTGTTTTGAGGAAATGCATCAAACGCGCTGCCCTATCTTATGACATTCGCCAAAAAAGATTTCAATGCCGGAAAATATTTTTGACATTTTCAACGAAAAACTCCAAGCGGTTGTCAAGGATAAAAAACCTACTTTTTTGGTCGCCGTATCGGGAGGTGTGGACAGTATGGTGCTATTGCATTTATTTAAGCAAGCCAATGCAGATACGGCCGTGGCACACTGCAATTTCGGATTACGCGGAGAAGACAGCGAAGCCGATATGCTTTTGGTTGAAGAAACGGCAAAAAAATACGGATTTCCCGTTTTTATCAAACATTGTCCCGTCCCGGAAGGCGCCAACATACAATTGGAAGCAAGGCGATTGCGCTATGAATTTTTCAACGAATTAATGGATAAACACGGCTTTGATTTTTTGGCTACGGCCCACCATCTCGACGATCAAATCGAAACGTTTTTTATCAATCTCCTGCGCGGTTCGGGATTGAAAGGTCTTGCCGGCATCCCGGAAAACGATCGGATATTCCGTCCGCTACTCGACGTAAGCCGCGAAGAAATTCTGAATTATGCTCGTCAACGGGATATTGTCTGGCGCGAAGACGGTTCGAATGCGGAAACAAAATACCTGCGTAACAAGATCAGACACGAATTGGTCCCCGTTCTGGAAAAAATCAAACCGGATTTCCGAAGGTCGTTTCTCAGGGTTTTCGCCAATCTCCGCGAAGAACGGATTTTTTCGGACACGCTTTTCCGGGAAAAAGCCGGGGAATATTTGCAACAGAAAGAAGGAATAATTTTTTTCGATTTGACCCGGTATCAACATAAGCCTTTACCGGATATTTTCTTTTGGAAATGGCTTTCGCCGTACGGATTTCCGGATGTAAAAGAAATAATAAAACTTTTACGCGCTCCTACCGGAAAATATATAGCAAGCCAAACACACAGGTTGTATAAACACGGTCGTTTTCTGGTATTGGAACCCTTGGAAAAAACCCACGGAAAATTTCGCCGTACTTTTTATAGTATTGAAGAAATCAACTTGCACGACCTCCCTCTCTCGATAGAAAAAATCCCTCCGCCTTCACGGGAAGAAATCCGTAACAATCCCGATCCTTATACCATATATATTAATACGGAAAAATTCAAACCTCCGTACGAAATCAGGCCTTGGCAACCGGGCGACCGGTTCAAACCTTTCGGTATGCGGCATTTCAAAAAAGTCGGCGATTTCCTGACGGATATCAAACTTCCCCGGCACAAACGCGAAAATGTCTATGTTTTGCTGTCGGGCGGGCGTATCGTCTGGGTGGTCGGATACAGGACGGATAACGATTTTGCCGTTGACGACAATGACAAGGAAGTTTGGAAAATTCAATGGAATCCGCGCTAACCGGGCATAAAAAACCTTTTTCATCAAAGCCTAAAAGCATTGAAAAATCCTCAATAATAAAAAATTGTAAATAAGTCGGTTTTATCATATATTTGCGTTTCGTAAAGAAAAACAAAGAATAATGCAAGGAAAAGGCCTAGTAAAAACTTTTGCGATATTGCTCGCGCTGATCAGTATCTATCAACTTTCATTCACCTTTGTCAATAACAAAATCAACAGGCAGGCACAAAAATTTGCCAAGGGGGACTTCACGAAGGAAAGGGAATTTCTCGATTCCATCAAGAAAAAAAACGTCTATAATCTTTTAGGCATAAAATATACCTTCAAAGAAGTTCAGGACAGAGCCGTCAAACTGGGATTGGATTTGCAAGGAGGTATCAACGTTATCCTGCAAATTTCGGTTAAGGACATTCTCAAAGATTTGGCCAACCATACGCACGATCCCGATTTCAATCGCGCCCTGAAAATGGCCGACGAAGCCCAAAAAGCGAGTGACAAGCCCTATCTGGATTTGTTTTTCGACGCTTGGGACAAATTGGCCAAAGAAACGGGCAAGAAACTAAGCGATCCGAAGATCTTCGGCAACAAAAAAATGGCCAACGACATCAATTTCGATATGTCCGACGCCGAGGTGAAAAAAGTCCTTCGCCAAAAGGTGGACGAAGCAATGGTCAGTGCTTTCGAAGTATTGCGCAAGCGTATCGATAAATTCGGTGTTGCTTCGCCCAACATTCAACGTCTCGGAAAAAGCGGCCGTATCCTTGTGGAATTGCCCGGCGCCAAAGATATCGACCGTATCAAAAAACTCTTGCAAAGCACGGCGCAATTGGAATTCTGGCCCACGCACCAGCTTCCCGAAGTGGAACCTTACATTCAACAAATCGACCGCGTGCTGGCACAACGTAACAAGACGCAGGAAAAAGACACCGCCAATGCCGAAAATCTGATTACGGACAATGCCCGACAGGCCGTAACCTTTTCATCTTTGATAAAACGACGTGGCGGCGGGCCCATTGTCGGATATTTTGCTTTGAAAGACACGGCAAAAGTCGGAAAAATCCTGCGTGATCCGGAAATCGTAAAATTACGTCCCGAAAAATTACGTTACGCACAATTTTTATGGGGAAAACCCGATCCCAAAAGCGAACTCGTTCCTTTGTATGCCATTCAAGGCAATGCCGACGGCATACCCCCGCTCAGCGGAAGCGTTATCACCGATGCCCGTCAATCCTTTGACCAATTCGGTAAGCCTTCCGTCAGTATGACGATGAACGCCAAGGGAGCAAAAATCTGGGAAAAACTCACTACCGACGCTTATCAAAACAAAGGTAACATTGCCATTATTCTCGATAAAGTCGTTTATTCGGCGCCTACGGTTTCCAAAGGCCCCATTACCGGCGGACGATCGGAAATTTACGGTCATTTCACCTTGGAAGAAGCCAAAGACCTGGCCAATGTACTCCGTGCAGGAAAATTACCGGCCAAAGCCGAAATCATTCAATCGGAAATTGTCGGCCCCACGCTGGGAAAAGAAGCCATTCACCAGAGTAAAATCGCTTTCGTTTTCGCTTTGTTGATTGTAATGTTGTGGATGATATTCTATTACGGCCGGGCCGGTATTGTCGCCTCGATTGTTCTTTTGTTCAACTTGTTATTTATTTTCGGTATTCTCGCCAGTTTGGGTCTGGTACTCACCCTGCCCGGTATTGCCGGTATCGTATTGACCATCGGTATGGCGGTGGATGCCAACGTGTTGATCTACGAGCGCATACGTGAAGAACTGCGGCAAGGTAAAAATCTCAAAGCCGCCATTGATCAAGGCTTTTCCAATGCCCTTTCCTCCATTTTGGATGCCAACATTACGACATTGCTCACCGGTTTGGTCCTGTTCTTCTTCGGAACCGGTCCTATTCAAGGTTTTGCCACCACACTGATCATCGGTATTGTCGCTTCGTTGTTTACGGCCATTTTGATGTCGCGTCTGATGATCGAATGGGCTATGGAAAAGGGTTACAAAATGACCTTCTCCACCAAAATTACCGAAAATTGGTTGGTCAATGTCCGGTTTCCCTTCCTCAAAAAACGTTTTGTGGCCTATGCCGTTTCCGGTTCGTTAATTTTGATAAGCTTGATTTCCATTTTCACCAAAGGCTTGAACCCCGGTGTTGATTTTGTAGGCGGTAGAACCTACACGGTACGACTTCCGCAAGCCGTGAACACCCAAGAAATCACCAAAGATTTAGGCAAGCAATTCCTCTCTGATAAAGGCAAGCCCGTTTATCCCGAAGTGAAAACTTTCGGGGCTGCCAACCAGTTGAAAATCACCACCAAATACAAAATTGACGTACCCGGCGATGCCGTAGATAAAGAGATTAAGGAAAAACTATATGCCGGATTAAAACCCTATTTGCCCAAAGGATTTACATTTGATGAATTCGCCGGTATCAAAGGTGAAAAACAATACGGCATTATGGAGTCAATGAAAGTCGGCCCGACCATTGCCGACGATATCAAAAAAGGCGCCGTTTGGGCGGTGATTATTTCCTTGTTCCTGATATTCGTTTATATCCTGATACGATTTAAATACTGGCAATTCAGTGTAGGCGCCATCGTGGCGTTGATTCACGACGTTACGATTGTTTTGGGCGTATTCTCACTAACCTACGATATTATGCCGTTCGATATGGAAGTGGATCAGGCCTTTATCGCCGCCATCCTGACCGTTATCGGTTATTCCTTGAACGATACGGTGGTTATCTTCGACAGGATACGGGAATATTTACGCGAACATATCTCCTGGCCCGTCGAAAAAATCATCGACCTTTCGCTCGGTTCGACGCTGTCCAGGACATTGAATACCTCCTTCACCACCTTCCTGGTATTGTTGGTGGAATTCTTCTTCGGCGGCGACAGCATTCGCGGTTTTATCTTCGCAATGATGATCGGCGTGATTGTGGGTACCTACTCATCCCTGTTCGTTGCAACACCGCTTATGTACGATTTGGCCAAAGACAAACTGAAATCCAAGAAATTATAAAAATCATTTGTACATAGAATAAACCCTTGCCCATGGCAGGGGTTTTTTGTTACAAATCAGTCCTGGATGATATATAAATGGGATTCTTCACGATCGAATTCCGGTTGTAAATTGGTATGAAAAATACCGAATTCATTCCGTAGAATTTCTTCAACCTGCTTGCAAATTTTATCGAATTCCGACAGTTTGATATCTTTTTCAAAAGCCAAATGAGCGTCAAAATGAATTTCGTGTTCGTTCAAACGCCAAACGTGAACGTGATGGATATTTTTGATGCCGTCGATTTCACGGATACGGCGGTTGATCTTATCCAGTTCGATTTCGGGCGGAGCAAATTGCATCAGGATTTCAAAACTCTCCCGCCACAGTTTGACGCCGATATAGGTAAGGTATAAGGCTATCAGGAACGATAAAACTGCATCGACACCGTAGATATGCCAAAATTTCATTATCAATCCGCCAGCCAAAACCGCTATCGACGTAAACATATCCGACAACAGGTGCACATAAGCGGCCTTCATATTCAAATTGTGCTTGGAATCACGCATAAGGAGCAAAACGCTCAATCCGTTGGCAACGATAGACAAAACGGCCAACCAAATGACCGTGTCGGAATTTATCTTCCCCGGATGAAAATACCGTTTAACCGATTCCACAATCAGAAAGCCCGCTATGACGATCAACGTGGAAGCATTGATAAACGCCGCAATTATTTCGGCCCGTTTGAACCCGTAGGTCCTACGTATATCCTGCTTGCGGTTTTTGGATAAACGGTTGGCAACATAAGCGATAATCAGCGCCAAAACATCGGAAAAATTATGCGCCGCATCCGACAACAAAGCCAAACTCCCCGAAACAATACCCCCGATAATCTGTCCGACCGTAATGGCCACATTAAGCAACACGGTCAAACCCAAATTTTTTCCCGAAATAGGATGATGATGCGACATAAATCCTGTTTATGCCTCAAAAATAGAATATTTT
>CAYUQW010000070.1:0-7273 GCA_964446985.1 uncultured Flavobacteriaceae bacterium | reverse complement strand
GTGCCAAATGGACCTTGGTGGCAACGTTTTTTCCCATAGTGTTGGGAATAATCGTATTGTTAATCACGACTTTTGTTTACCGGTTGATTACTTGAGCATAATAACGAATTTGAGAAGGACATTACGGGAGGTAAAATCAAAAAAGTTTAATCCCGGGGTGTTAAATGAAAAAAACACAATAGAAACGATATTGTAGCGTTTTTCCACTATAAAATTTGCTATTTTTGTAGAATAAATACACCGAACTTTGAAGAAAAAAGCATTAATTACGGGGGTTACCGGGCAAGACGGTGCCTATTTGAGTGAATATTTACTCTCGAAAGGTTATGAGGTACACGGAATCAAACGGCGTGCGTCACTTTTCAACACCGACAGAATCGACCATTTATACGAAGATCCGCACAAAGAAGACCGGCGGTTTATTTTGCACTACGGAGATTTGACGGATTCCTCCAATATTATCAGCCTTATCCAGAAAATTCAACCCGATGAGATTTACAATCTGGGGGCTATGAGTCATGTTCGGGTGTCGTTTGAAATGCCCGAATACACGGCCAATGTGGATGCCTTGGGAACCTTGCGCATTTTGGAAGCGATACGTTTGTTGGGCCTTAGGGACAAAACGCGTTTCTATCAGGCTTCAACGTCGGAATTATACGGCAAAGTGCAGGAAATTCCGCAAAACGAAAAAACACCTTTTTATCCGCGCAGTCCGTATGCGGTAGCCAAATTGTATGCCTACTGGATAACGGTTAATTATCGCGAAGCTTACGGGATTTTCGCTTCCAACGGCATTTTGTTCAATCACGAATCGCCTTTGCGCGGAGAGACCTTTGTTACGAGGAAAATCACCAGGGCGGCGGCCAAAATCGTTCTGGGATTGCAGAATAAATTTTATCTCGGTAATCTCGATGCAAAAAGAGATTGGGGGCACGCCAAGGATTATGTGCGGATGATGTGGATGATTATGCAGGCCGACAAGCCGGATGACTGGGTTTGTGCAACCGGAAACACCACTTCGGTCAGGGATTTTGTCAGAAAAACCTTCGAATATCTCGGTATCGAATTGGAATTCAAAGGACAAGGTGTTGATGAGAAAGCTTATGTAAAATCGGTGGCAAACGACGATTTTGCCGTCAAACCCGGACAAGAAATTTTGGCGGTCGATCCGCGTTATTTCCGGCCTACGGAAGTGGATTTGCTCATAGGGGATCCCGGCAAAGCAATGAGAGAACTCGGATGGAAACCCGAATACAGTCTCGACGATTTGATCCGTGAAATGGTCGATTCGGATTTGGAAGCGATGAAAAAAGAGAAGTTCCTGAAAGACAACGGTTATCCCGTTAAAAACGACTTCGAGACATGATACCGAAAGACGCTAAAATTTACGTGGCGGGACATCGCGGTTTGGTAGGAAGTGCCATTCTCAAACAATTGAAGAAAAGGGGATATGAGAATTTGGTTTACCGCACCCATGCCGAACTGGACTTGACGGATTCCGATGCCGTCAGGGAATTTTTCGAAAGCGAAAAACCCGAATATGTGTTCCTGGCGGCTGCCAAAGTGGGCGGAATTATGGCCAATCACCTGTATCGCGCCGATTTTATTTACCAAAACCTGATGATTCAAAACAATGTAATCCATCAGAGTTACCGGACGGGCGTGAAAAAGTTGCTTTTCTTGGGAAGCACTTGTATTTATCCGAAAAACGCACCGCAACCGATGCCCGAGGACGCTTTGCTGACAGGCATTTTGGAATATACCAACGAGCCTTATGCCATAGCAAAAATCGCCGGGATTAAGATGTGCGAAAGCTATAACCTGCAATACGGAACGAATTTCCTCTCGGTGATGCCTACGAATTTATACGGTCCCAACGACAATTTCGATTTGGAAAAATCGCATGTACTCCCCGCATTGATTCGCAAAATGCACTTGGGAAAACTGTTGGAACGCGGTGATTGGGAAAATATCCGTGCCGATTTGAATAGACGTCCTGTTGAACATATCGACGGAAATTCGTCGCGTGAAGAAATTATATCGGTGCTGGACAAATACGGTATCCGTAAACGAGCGGACGGAGTGGAAGTTGCGGTGTGGGGAAGCGGTAAGCCGCGACGGGAATTTTTATGGTCCGAAGATATGGCCGATGCTTGTGTGTTTATTATGGAAAATGTGGATTTTTCCGATATTGTCCGGCAGCAATTCGGGATTGACAAAATCGATCCTTACGCCTTCCGTCCCGAGATCAGGAATACGCATATCAATATCGGCACGGGAAAGGATATTTCCATACGCGAATTGGCCGGAACGATCAAAGAAATTACGGATTTCAACGGCCGTTTGTTTTTTGACACGGACAAACCCGACGGAACACCCGTGAAATTGACCGATCCTTCCAAATTGCACCGTCTGGGATGGAAACACAGCGTGGAGTTGGACGAAGGAATCAAGCGGCTTTATCGATGGTATCTAAAGAATCTGCATGAAGTTTAGCGGCCTCATAGACAGAAAGGTATTGTCCAATTATTTTTACTTGCTGCTCCTTCAAGGAGCAAATTTTTTGTTGCCTCTTATAACGCTTCCGTATCTGATCAAAACCCTGGGAATCGAGAAATTCGGTACCGTGATGATTGCGGCTTCCTTTATTACTTTTTTTAATATTCTCGTGGATTTCGGATTTAATATCAGTGCTACGCGCGAAGTTTCGCTCATTCGTGAAAACAAGGAAGAATTGTCGGAATTTTTCTGGTCGGTTATGTCGGCCAAATTACTGCTTCTGGCAGCCGGATTTCTCATTCTTTCGGTCTTGGTTTGGACGGTTCCGAAATTTCATCGGGAATCTGCGGTTTATCTGTTGTCATACGGTGTTGTGGCGGGGCAGGCTCTTTTTCCGGCCTGGTTTTTTCAGGGGATAGAAAATATGCGGACGATTACCGTCATTAATGTTATTGCAAAGGCCATTTTCACCGTTTTGATTTTTATGCTTATCAAGGATCCCGCGCAATATGTTTTGGTGCCACTGCTCAACTCCTTGGGTTTTATCATTGCCGGTTCCATAGGATTGGCCGTCAGTTTGCGATATATCTATCTGCGCAAACCCGTTGTCCGTAAGATGCGTCGGCTTCTCGGGGAAAGTTCCTATTTGTTTCTGTCCAATTTTTCGACAAACCTCTACACTTCGGCCAATACGTTTATTCTCGGAATGTTTGCCGGAGATCATCTGGCCGGTATCTATTCGAGTATGGAAAAACTCGTTATTGCCCTCAAATCGATGTATATTCCTTTTTATCAGGCAAGTTTTCCTTGGCTTTCGCGGAAAAAATTCCGGGAGAAATTGCGGTTTATTAACCGGATCAGGCCTGTGGTTTTCGTAGTAGGCCTTTCGCTTTCCCTTTTGATAGGTATTTTTGCCGACGTTATTCTCAAGCTTATTTACCATAAACCCGAAATCAACGCTTACAGTAATGTTTTTCGCTTGCTCGGTCTTATCGCCTTGTTTTCCGGTTTGGGAATGATGTACGTGTTGTTGCTATTCCCGGCGCTGAAAATGTTTAAGGAAAGGATGCAAGTGATGGTGAGCGGCGGATTGATCAATATTACACTGGCCCTGATACTTGTTCAATTTTTTGACATATACGGAATAGCCGTATCGGCCGTAACTACGGAATTTTTACTATTTTTAACCGGGCATTATATTTTCATGAAAAAAGTCATCGGGCATGCCAAAGAAGTCACACGATAGAAAGCTGATAATCATTCAGGCCGTTGCGCCCGATTACCGAAAATTTTTTTTTGAAACCCTGAAAAAAAAATTGGGAGACCGTTTCGAACTGTATGCAGGGGAACAAGGATTTGAAAAAAGTATCAAGACCGATTCGAAGATACATAAGAAATTAAAAAATCATTATTTGTTCAAAAGGAGATTTGTTTTTCAAACAGGCATTTGGCACCTGCTGTTGCGGGATGATATTATTGTTATGGAACTCAATCCGCGCAATTTTTCGACCTGGATATTTTTGATTGTCAGGAAGCTGTTTCGAAAGCCGACGGTTTTATGGGGGCATGCCTGGCCGCGGAAGGGCAAGGAAGCCAAAAGCGATGTCATACGTCATTTGATGCGAAAATCGGCCGGTAAAATCATTGTTTACACCAAGCAACAACAGCGCGAATTGCAGAAAAAAATGCCGCATAAGACGGTGTTGTCGGCGCCCAATGCCATTTATCCGCGGAATTTAATGGGTTTACCGGATAACGACAGGCCCGAACATTTGATTTATGTAGGCCGCCTGGTCGAAAGTAAAAAACCTTTTTTTCTGGTGAAGGCTTTCCGGCAAGCCCTCGATATATTGCCTTCAAACGTAAAATTGTTTCTGGCGGGGGACGGAGACGAATATGCCAAGATTCGGGATTTTATCCGGCGGCACCGGTTGGAAAATCGCGTCGAACTCTTGGGGCATGTGAACGATTACGGGCGGTTGCGCGATTTGTACGGCCGTAGTCTTTTCAGTGTTTCTCCGGGATATATAGGACTTTCCGTTACGCAAAGTTTCGGTTTCGGCGTGCCGATGCTCATATCGAAGCACGAAAATCACTCCCCCGAGATAGAAGCGGCTATTGAAGGAGAAAACGCTTTGTTTTTCGAAACCGGCAATACGGAAGATTTTATTGAGAAATTAAAGAGCATTTACGCCAACATTGATTATTGGAAGCACCGGAGACCAAAAATTGTCGAATTTTGCCGGAACAATTATTCCACCGAAACCATGGCCCAAACTTTCATAAACCTGCTCCGGTATGACTAAACTTATAATCGCCGTTTTCGTACTGCAATTCCTGCTGATACTGCGATATTTTACGAACGGTATCAAGCGCTACGGATTTAATTTCAAAAACGGATTGGCTTTCGGAGTGCTTTATTTTATCTTTATACCGCTTTGGGTACTTATCATCACGGGAAAAATTCCGTTGGTGAAAACCGATTTCGGGCGAACCACATTGTCGGATGTGGTCTTAATCCGGGACATCAAAGCTTCTTGGATTCTCATAGCCTATCTTTTTTCATTCATTTTATATCTGTATTTCTCCAAACCCTTGAAAGTTCCCGATAAAATTCCTTTTAAACCCCGGTTTAGGGCTTATTTTATATTATATTTTCTTATAACACTTGTTATCCTTGTAGGAAGCGGTTTGTTGAAGGGAGGAAATTGGTATGATTCCCGTCATCAGTTTATGGTCCAACGAGGTGCTTTTGCGGTATTGTTAATTTATTTGAGAAGCACAATCAAAATTCTAATTATTGCGAGTTTTGTTTATTTATGGCTTAAAGGAAAATTATCCGCAAAAAAATACTTTTTATACGTTTTCGGGTTCACACTTCTGGATATGTTTCTGACGGGTAACCGTATCTATATTTTTACGGCATTGGTCATCACGGCTATCGTCCTGATAAAAAGACGTCCCGTTTTGTATTTGACGGGATTGCCTGTTCTTTTGCCTGTCGTTTATTATGTAGGATATTTTTTATCGATTTTCAGGCACATCAGAGGGCCGTTATTTGCCAAAGGAATTCCTACGTTTGAAGTTTTTATGGCTGCTTTCCGTAGGGCCGTTAGACTGAACCCGCCGGAATTATCTTCGTTTTTCCTGAATATCTCGGAATCGGTGAATGTTAATGTTCTATATGACATATTTAACCGTTACCGGCATATTTTATACGGTGCCACTTATCTTAAATTGTTTATCTTTTATATTCCTCGTTCCGTTTGGCCTTCGAAACCGGAAAGTATTACGAAAATCGCCGGACATTTTTTCGGGGCCGGAGGTTCGCTCGTAACCACGCTTTTCGGAGAATTGCATATGAATTTCCTGTATGTTGGAATATTTTTGTTGCCTTTCCTGTTGTTTTTTACGGAATATATCCTCTATAAAATAAAGGTGCGCAGCGAACTTGTCAATTATGTCCATTTTATTTTCGGAATTCTGATTTTCAGGATGCCGTACTCCGATGAAATGATCATTTATCTTTTTTTGATTATCTTGGTTTATCTTTTGAATATAAAATTTGTACATGGGCATAAAGCTAAGCGGGTTCAACACGGCTGATATTCTTCGATATGCTTTGCTATCGTTTGCTTTACTGCCGGTTTTACCCAATCGGCTGAAAGGTCTTCCACCCATATTATTATTGGTGTCCTCAACCGTATATTTTTTCGGTAAAAAGCCGGTGAAGGACCAAAAGCCGGATTTGAAATTTTTCGCCCTCTTTTCGCTGCCTTTCTTCTTTTTGCTGCTCTCTTTAATCTATTCCTCGAATATTGCCTACGGGATAAAAAAATTGGAGACCGAACTTCCCATTTTGGTCATTCCGCTTGCATTTTTTGCCCTGATGAATAATTACCGAATAGAGCCAAAATTATTTTTCAACTGGATAAAACTGTATATTTCCTGTGCAACCTTGTATGCAATATACGTTTTGATTTCCATCATCTTGGACCCTGCGCCGTTTTATAAAGATTTTTATTCCAATAAATTTCGTAATGTCGTTAAAAGTTTGGAAATTGCCCCTCAGCATCCCATCTATGCTTCGATTTTCTTTGCCCTTGCAATCGTTTTCGGAGTATTTTTTTTCCATAAAATATTTAAGCGCAAAATTTGGGGCTTCATAACTGTTACCCTTAATGCGATATTGCTCGTTATGCTTTCGTCAAGAAGTGTCATATTGGCTCTGATGATTACAATGTTTCTTCTTTTTTTGCTTGTTTATAGAGTAACCTTCAAACAGAAAATGCTCATTGTTGTAACGCTTTTTTTCTCAATTCTTATCCTTTTTTCCTATAACAGGAGAATGCAAGAACTGCTGAAATTTAACACCTATACACGTCTTGACAGAAATTTTTCCACCGGTTTTCGGGTAGCCATAACCAAATGCTCCTTCAAACTTATCCGGCAAAATCCCTGGTGGGGCTACGGTATCGGCGATGTCCAGCATCAGTTGAATGATTGCTATAAGGAAATAAGCCCTTTACTGTTGGAGAAAACCTACAATTCGCATAATCAGTACTTGGATTTTTGGTTGAAAACAGGCATTTTCGGATTTATGTTTTTTTTGTCGTTGCTGTTTTATCTTTTTCGGTATGGAATAAAACATGAAAATTATCTGCTGGGACTAACTGTTTTGTTTTACGCCGTTGTTTTCTTATTTGAAAATGTTCTCGACCGTCGATCGGGTGTGATTTTATTTTATTTTTTGCTGATTTTTCTTATAAAGTAC
>CAYUQW010000069.1:0-7306 GCA_964446985.1 uncultured Flavobacteriaceae bacterium | reverse complement strand
GAATGTGCCAAGCCGCCCGTCAGAATTACGGCATCGATCCTGCCGCGCAAAACCACGGCCATTTCACCTATATATTTGGCGATTTGATAAATCATTGCATCCACGACTTCTTTTGTATCCGGATTATTTAAATCCAATTTCCGCACGTCGGAAGTTCCCGTATAAGCTTTCAAGCCGCCTTCGCCTTTGATCATTTTCAGCAGTTGTTTTTCGGTATATTTCCCCGAAAAAGCCGCTCGCACCAAATCCCCTGACGGCAAAGTGCCGCTGCGTTCGGGCGAAAAAGGTCCTTCCCCGTCCAATGCCTGATTTACATCAACCACCCGCCCGCGCCTGTGCGCGCCTATCGAAATGCCGCCGCCCAAATGCGCCACAATCAAATGCAGGTCCTCGTATTTCTTTCCGGATTCCATAGCAAATTTTCGTGCCACCGCCTTTTGGTTCAGTGCGTGAAAAATACTTTTCCTTTCAAATAACGGATGTCCCGCATAACGCGCCACGGCTTGCAGTTCGTCCACGGTCACCGGATCGGCTATGTATGCTTTGACGGATTTCTCCTTTGCTATTGCAAATGCGATAGGAGCCGATAAATTACTCTCGTGAAACACCGGCGCATTCCGCAAGGCTTCCAGCATTCGCTCATCCACTTCGTAAACACCCGATTCCATCGGTTTTAGAATCCCGCCGCGAGCCATTATCAAATCGACGCGCTTGTCCTTCACAAATGCTTTTACCTGCTCCGAACGCTTCTCCAAAGCTTCGTCGAATGAAACCGCAGGCTTGTCGGACGAATGCGTTAATTCCTTTTGTTCCAGCAATTTATCTCCTTCAAACAAAGCCAGTTTGGTTGAAGTCGAGCCTGTGTTTATCGTTAATATGTAAGGTTTACGTTCAGACATTTTGCACGGAAAAAGCAGCCATATAAATGCTGTTGAGTTTTGTTTCTTCGGAATCGGCGCGGGAAGTCAAAACGATCGGGAAAGGCGCGCCTACCACCACGCCGGCGACTTTTGCATCGGCAAAAAACACAAAAGCTTTATACAATATATTCCCCGATTCGATATTGGGCACAAGCAAAATATCGGCATCTCCCGCAACATCGCCGCCTATTTTTTTCTGCTCCTTGCTGATTTTACTTATCGCATTGTCAAAAGCCAGCGGACCGTCGATCAAACAGTGTTTTATTTGGCCGCGTCGCTGCATTATCGACAGCAAAGCGGCGTCTATCGTACTCGGCATATCTTCATTCACCATCTCAATGGCCGACAGTGCCGCCACCTTGGGCGTTTCCGTTCCTATTTTCCGGAAAAACTCCACCGCATTTTTAACGATATATACCTTGTGCTTCAATGAAGGCAAAATATTGAGAGCCACATCCGTAATGGCCAGCAATTTGTGATATCCCGGCACTTCAAACAAAGCGAAATGAGACAAAAATCTTTTCTCGCGCAATCCGTATTCCTTGTTCAAAACGCCGCGTAAAAGATTGGCCGTGGTAACATTGCCTTTCATCAAAATATCGGCTTCGCCGGAAATGACCAATTCCACCGAACGCCGTATAACCGACGGCTCGTCCGGTTCGTAAAAAACCCGGAAATTTCCGAAATCTTTACATCTGCCGGAAAAGGTGTCCAATTCCTTTTTCCTTCCGACCAAAATCGGCTCGATCACTCCTTCGCGGTATGCATCGAAAACGGCATCGATCGAATGCTCGTCTCCCGCGGCACACAACACAAGTTTTTTGCGCCCGCCTTGCTTGGCCAAGGCTTTTAAATCGCTTATTTTTTGTAATTTATTCATTATCAGTTTGTTTCAAATTTATTTTATCAAAAAAATGCCATTTTTTATCTGCGTGTTTCAAGACCGTAATCGCTTCCGGTGTAAAGCTGTATTCGTATTCTTTTTGTGAGAAATATTCCCACGCCTTGGGAAAAACGGCCGGTTCCAAATCCCTGAAAGCCACCGTTATATGTGCGTGAAACCGGTTCGGTTTGATTTTGCCTTTATACCGGCCGGCGAAGGAATCATAGAGGCGTTGTTGCAATGTATCCAACTTGTCGTTGCTCTCTACGTTCAGGAAAATAACCCTTTTTCCGAAGCGGTCGAAACCATTGACACGTATTTCAAAAGGTTCTGTTCCGGATATGCTTTCCGCCAAACCGGAAATCAACTCCCCTACTTCATTTTCAGTAGCAAAGAACGGCGGTATCAATGTTATGTGTGCCGGTGAATTCAATGATTTCCGGCTGTTAAAAAGACGTGCGGCGTCATATTTGAATTGCATCATTTCGCTTTGTCCCGGTTCATCCGGAACAAGGGCAAGGAAAAACAACCGCTTGGGTGCTTTATTTTTCAACATAAGCTTCTATCGGATCGCAAGTGCAATGCAAATGGCGGTCGCCGTATGCATCGTCGATACGGGCCACCGAAGGCCAAATTTTATTTTCCGCCACCCAAGGCAACGGAAAAGCGGCTTGCTTGCGTGAATACCGGTGAAACCAAACATCTGCCGTAACCATTTCCTCGGTGTGCGGTGCTTGTTTGAGCGGATTATCAGGATCATCGGGCTTCGAAGCCAGAATCTCGCGGTATATGGCTTCCATCGCCTCGGCGAAACGATCCATTTCGGCTTTGTTTTCGCTTTCCGTCGGCTCGATCATCAAGGTTCCGTGAACGGGAAACGAAACCGTCGGTGCGTGGTATCCGAAATCCATCAAGCGTTTGGCCACATCGATTTCTTTTATGCCGTATTCTTTAAACGGACGCAAATCGGCGATAAATTCGTGCGCCACCCTACCCTTTTCACCTTTGTAAAGCGTGGGAAAAAAGCGGTCTATCAAAGTTTCCAGATAATTGGCATTCAAAATGGCCGTCTCCGACGCTTGTTTCAGGCCTTCGGGCCCCAAAAGCCGGATATAAGCGTAGGAAATCATCATCAACAACGCAGAACCCCAAGGTGCGGACGCCACTTGACGTCCGTATTTTCCGCCCGTTTTGACCAATGCGTGCGAAGGCAAAAAGTCTTTTAACTTCTCGTTCACGGCCACCGGACCGGCGCCCGGACCGCCGCCGCCGTGTGGCATAGCGAAAGTCTTATGCAAATTCAAATGACACACATCCGCACCGATTTTTGCCGGTGACGTCAAGCCTACCTGTGCGTTCATATTGGCACCGTCCATATAGACCAAACCGCCGTAACGGTGAACCAGTTCCGTCATTTTGACAATGTCTTTTTCAAACACGCCGTGCGTGGACGGATAAGTTACCATAAATGCCGCCAGAGTATCGGCATTTTCTTTCACTTTGGCTTCCAAATCCGCCAGGTCTATATTGCCGTTTTCCAAAGTTTTGACCACCACCACTTTCATTCCCGCCATCACCGCCGAAGCCGGATTGGTGCCGTGCGCCGAAGCGGGAATCAAAACGACATTCCTGTTGTGCTCTCCCTTGTGCTCGAAATAAGCTTTGATAATGGTCATTCCCGTATATTCGCCTGCCGCACCCGAGTTGGGTTGCAAACTCACATACGGCAAGCCGGTAATTTCGGCCAAATAGGATTCCAGACGCTTGAACAATTCACGATAACCGCGTGCGTCTTCTTCCGGAACAAACGGATGGATATCGGTCCACAACGGATTGGTCAATTGAAACAATTCCGAAGCCGCATTCAGTTTCATTGTGCAAGAGCCGAGCGGTATCATACTGTGTGTCAACGAAATATCCTTTCGTTCCAACCTTTTGATATAGCGCATCAAAGCCGTTTCCGAGCGGTATTTACGGAAAACTTCCTGTTTGAGAAAATCGTCTTTACGCAGCAGGTTACCGGGAATAATCTCGTCGGCTTGATCCGCAAGCGGAATTTCTTTCCCTGCATAAGCCGAGAAAACCTCGATAATCTTGCGCAGATCCGCTTCCGTGGTCATTTCATCCAACGAAATCATCACTTCATCGGGATTGGCGGAAAAATAATTGAATAAAAGCCCCGCTTTCCCCGCCAAGGTTTTGATTTTTTCCTTACCGGCTTTGATAACAAGCGTATCAAAGAAAGGTTTGTCCGATACTTCAAATCCGCCCTGCTTCAAGGATTCGTATAGGCGAAGCGTCTTACGGTGTATGTCCCGGGCGATTTCCTGCAAACCTTCTTTTCCGTGCCATACGGCATACATTCCGTTCAAAATCGCCATCAGCACTTGGGACGTGCAGATATTCGACGTGGCGTGCTCCCGTTTGATATGTTGTTCACGCGTTTGCAAGGCCATACGGTAGGCAGGCCGTCCCTGCGCATCTATGCTGATACCGATAATCCGTCCCGGCATTTGGCGTTTGTATTCGCTTTTCGTAACCATATAACCCGTATGCGGGCCTCCGTAGAATACGGGCAGACCGAAACGTTGCGTCGATCCCGTGACGATATCGACACCCAAATGTCCGGGCGGCACCAGCAGAACCAATGCCATCAAATCGGCGATAACGGCCGTTTTAATGCCTTTTTCCTTAAATCTGTCGATAATCGCTTTCTGATCCGCAATACTTCCGTCGGCGGCGGGATACTGCCAAATGGCACCGAAAAACTCGTCTCCTCCTTCGAATTTTGCAGGATTTCCCGTAATTATTTCAATGCCTTTGAACTTTGCCCGCGTCTCGATTACGGCTTTAATGTGCGGAAAAATGTTTTCCGAAACGAAAAAACGGTTAACGCCGGCTTTTTTTTGCTTCCGGTCACGCAAATTATACATCATTAACATCGCTTCCGCCGCGGCTGTGGCATCATCCAGCAACGAGGCGTTGGCCAGGTCCAGCCCCGTCAATTCCGTCAGCATCGTCTGGTAATTGATCAAAGCTTCCAAGCGCCCTTGTGAAATTTCGGCCTGATAAGGCGTATAAGCCGTGTACCACGCCGGATTTTCCAAAATGTTCCGTCTGATCACACCCGGCATTTCCGAAGGATAATAGCCGTATCCGATAAACGCGCGGTGCCGGGTATTTTTTCCGGCCAAACGATTCAATTCTTCCGACAATTCCGCTTCGGTAACGGGCTCCGGCAGGTTCAAAGGTTTGTCCAATCGTATATTGTCGGGAACGGTTTCCGCAATCAATTCCTCGATAGTTTCCAGTCCCAACGTCCGGAGCATTTCCCGTTTTTCCGCTTCGTCCGGACCGATATGACGATACGTATAATTTTTGGTTTTAAGCATAAACTTATCCTTTAACAAAATCCCGTATCGATTTGTCTTTCAAATATTTAATTGCCGATATCAGAAAACCGATACTGAGAAAATAAAAGACAAAATTGACCCAATCGAAATGATATTGCGTCAGAAAATAACCGTTGAGCAATCCGAATAATCCGCCCCAGAAAACAAAAGTTTTCACATATCGTTGCGGATCAAGCGAAGGCGGGACAATCTGCGACAAATCCTGATTCTGACGGGCCAAAACCTTGGCGATAACAGCCTCATACACACCCAATATGCTCGAAGCTATCACGGCAAACATCACAACGCCCAATAAGATTCCGTAGCCGTTGACGAACATATTTTTCATATACAGATACCAAACCGAAAGGGCCGTTAGCACAACCACCGAAAGGCCGAATATTTTCCAATTAAACCTCATTTCGCATATTTTTGAGCGGTTTTCTCAACGATTTTCACAATCAAATCCTTGGCCAAATGCATCGATTCCAAGGGAACATATTCGTATGGTCCGTGGAAATTCAGCCCGCCGGCAAAAATATTCGGACAAGGCAATCCCTTGAATGACAATTGCGCACCGTCCGTTCCGCCGCGAATAGGTTTGATTTTCGGTTCGATACCCAAATCCTTCATTGCCTCTTCCGCAATATCGATAATATGCATATTCGGTTCGATTTTCTCCCGCATATTGTAATATTGATCCTCCATTTCCACCTTCACGACTTCGTGATCGTAACGGCTGTTGATTTTCCCGGCCACTTCCAAAAAGAAACGTTTTCTTTTCTCGAAATTTTCCCGGTCGAAATCACGAATGATATAATACATTTCCGTGCGTTCCGTCACGCCGTTGATACTCAGAATATGGTAAAATCCTTCGTAACCTTCCGTTTTTTCCGGCACCTCGTCCTTGGGGAAAGCCGACATAAATTCGTTGGCAATTAAAATCGAATTGATCATTTTCCCTTTGGCATATCCCGGGTGCACGCTCTTTCCTTCGATAATGACTTTGGCACCGGCGGCATTGAAATTCTCAAATTCCAATTCGCCCACATCCGAACCGTCCATCGTATAAGCCCAATCCGCACCGAATTTCGCCACATCGAATTTATGCGCTCCGCGACCGATTTCCTCATCCGGATTAAAACCCACGCGAATTTTTCCGTGTTTGATTTCCGGGTGTTTGATCAAATAAGCCATCGCCTCCATAATTTCCGTTACGCCCGCCTTATCGTCGGCGCCCAACAACGTATTGCCGTCGGTGGTAATCAGCGTTTTCCCCTTGAATTTCTTCAATTCAGGGAAATAATCCGGCGAAAGCACCAAATTTTTCTCCTTGTTCAACACGATATCGCCGCCGTCGTAATTTTCGTGAATTTGCGGATTTACACCCGTTCCGTTATAATCCGGCGTAGTATCGTAATGCGCAATAAAACCGATAGTAGGGATATCACCGTCCGTATTCGCGGGAAGCGTCGCATACACATATCCGTTATCGTCGATTTCCACCTCCGACATACCGATTTTCTCCAAATCCTCCTTCAACAAACGCGCAATTTCCCATTGTTTATCCGTGCTCGGCGTCTTATCCGATTCCGGATCCGATTGCGAATCGATTTTCACATATTTCAGAAAACGTTCCAGTAACGAGTCCATAAGCATAAGTTTTTTTCAAAGGTAAAATTTTTCAACGAACCGAAGCCGCATCCCGGTATGACAAAAATCTGTTTTTACACAAAAAAATGCCCGGCAATGCCCAATCCCGTTTCGATTTCTTCTTTTTGGGCAAGCCCTTCCGGAAATCCGGGCACAAGGCCGCGGGCCGGGTGTTCCGTTTAAATTCCGCGCCGCGCCGCACACGCGTTTCCATAAGCGGGCAAAAACAGTCTTCCCTCCTGCGTCGGGCAAGCCTTTTTTGCCCGGGAAGCCGCGCGGCGCCGCGGCGCTCCATATCACTGCACCCCCTCTTGCATTTTTGCCGTCGCCATTGTCCCAAGAAAAGCGGCATCCGTCAATCCCCTTGGTCAAAATACATCCCCGCCATATACACCGGCACATTAATGACCCAATCCTGCTTTAAGAATTTAGCCGTGGAAAAACGAATGCCCTGCGGA
>CAYUQW010000068.1:2528-7471 GCA_964446985.1 uncultured Flavobacteriaceae bacterium | reverse complement strand
TTTTCCGTCAATTGCTCGATCTTGGCGGCCATGGCGTCCGGATCATTGGTATCCACCAACATGGCATCTTCCATGTCCTTCAATAAAAACGGCAGGCCGCCGGCATTGGTGGAGACTACGGCCAAGCCTAAAGCCATCGCTTCGGTCACACTGACGGGGGCATTATCCACATCGGTCGTATTGATAAAAAAATCGAATTCGCGAGCCTTGGCATGCCATTGCGATTTACTAAGTGCTCCCGTAAATTCCACGGCATTTTCCAAGCCGTATTGACGCACTTTTTGTTTGGTTATATCGAAAGATTCGTCTTTCACCGGACCTATCATGCACAATTTGGCCTCCGGATATTTTTGTTTCAGCCGGTGGAGAACTTCAACGGCCATTTCCGGACGGTAATGCCGGGCAAAGGACCGTACCCATAACAGATAGGGACGAAAATGTTGCCTGTCTTTGAAAGTATATTGATCAACGGGAAGCGGATTGGGAATAAAAATCACATCGAAACCTTTTTCTTCAAAAAAATTTTTCAAATAGCCCGACGGTGCCACGTTTTTATAGGCATTGCGCAATAAGAAACCGGTCAAATGCGGATTGCGTTTCCATCGTTCGGGTAGGTTACCGCCGTGTAAAATCAAAATATATTTCTTACGGAAAATGCTTGCCAAAAAACCGATGATCAAGGCATAATAAAAATTCGATGTGCTATATAAGTCGATCAAAATATATGAAGTTCGAATATGACGGAAAAAACCGTAAATCATAGCCGCCATCCGGAAAAATTTGTTCTTTTCGGAAGAATATTGTGCCACACGGAAACCTTCTTGTCTCAAATGATCGGCCAAAACTTCGTGGGCTGTTTTGTATCCTAAGGATTTTTCCAGATAATTTCCGATATAGAGGATGTCAGTCTTCATTTTTCTTCAATAAAATTAGCGAAAAAGCATACATTGTAGCCGGCGCCACAAGACGCATAGCCGAATGGCTAATGGTAAACAGCCAGAAAACGTAAAAAGGCCAGAAAAAAATGTTATTGCGCGAAGCCAGGCCCTGCAAAAAAGGCGTTAACATCAGCAATAATAGTGCCGTTAATCCGAAAATACCGTGTTCGGAAAGCAGACGGGAAATTTCGGCGTGCGTTGCAATTTTAATGCCCAAACGCTTGTACCGGGCCAAGGAAGCTCGTCCGACGCCCGCACCCATAACGGGATGCCTGATGAAATCTTCCAATTCTATCAAAAACAAATCCTTTCTTCCCGATGTGTAATCGGGTTTTTCCTGTCCCAATCTGTTTTTTCCCGTAAAACGATACCAAATAATGCCTTGCGTGGCCTCCATAACCAAATTAAATGAAATAACCACTACCGCGGATGCTGCGATAAATCCTATGATATTCCTGGATTTCAAAAAACGGAAATCGCTTCGCATCGAAGCCACCACAAAAACGATTACCATAGCAATACCCGTCAGTGTTCCCCCGCGCGAAAATGTAAGAAAAGATCGGTAACTCACCAGAATGAGTAATATCAGCCAAACAATTTTCTCCGTTAAATTATCCGATAGGACGAATAGTGCAGCCGCCAGAAAAATACCCATACCGAGGATGGTGGCCACTTGATTGGGACCGAAACCGCCGGAAGTGGCAAAATTGGCCGATGTGGTGAAAAAAACTTCTTTCAGGCTGGGCGTATGAAAGATAACGTAAATCGTGGTTGTTATTATGGGGTAAATCATCCATTGAAAAAGTTGTTTGAACCGGTTTAATCCGAATTGATATTTATCCAGCGCCAAAGCCCCGATCCCTAATGCCATCGGACCTGCAATATTGAAAAACAAAGTTTTGCGGACACTGGTGATAATATAGGAAGGATCCGCCGATTCAATCATCATCGTGTAAAAAATTCCGGGAAGGAGCAACAGGATATAAATCATATAAGGAACGGAAGATTTGCGAATGCCCCTGTGAAACAATATGGCCAGAAAGATCAATATCGAAAGGTATTTGTGAATTTCATAGAAAAACAAGCCGCGTGTCATGCGGGTAAATACTTCCGCAGCCATCACATATCCGGCCAGGAAAATCAGATAATCGATTTTTTTCCAAATAAAAATCAGGATAAATACGGCAACGGTCAGTGCGGTGGCATATACTTTTGCCAACACGGGAAAACGGTAAACGGCCCAACCGAGCAAGACGTGTAAAAGGATGAAAACAAGCGTTTTGACATTCATACCATTCTCCTGATCTCTACAAAGATACGATTTTAGTCCGGCATCCGGAAAATTTGACAAGGCTGGGCAAATGGCGTATTTTTGCAAGGTAAAAGAAGCAGGCTGTTTTGTCGCCCGCCTACCGGCGGGAGGAAAGTCCGGACACCACAGGGCAACCCGGCGGGTAACGCCCGCGCACCGTGAGGTGACGACCAGTGGCACAGAAACCAGGTACAGTTCGGCTGTAGTGAAAAGGCTAAACTCCGGGTGGTGCAATGCCAAATAAGCCGGCGCTTGAGACCGGCCCGGTCGATGCCGGCGGGTAGGCAGCTGGAGATGGCGGGTAACCGTCATCCGAGATAAATGACAAAACACGACAGAATCCGGCTTACAGGCCTGCTTCTTTTATTTTTTTATTTTTGTTGCGTGAAGCAAATCGTTGTTCTTACCGGTGCAGGCATCAGTAAAGAAAGCGGAATCCCTACTTTCAGGGATATGGACGGCTATTGGCAAAAATACCGTATCGAAGAAGTGGCTTCTCCCGAAGCTTGGCAAAAAAATCCGCAGTTGGTCCTGGATTTCTACAATATGCGCCGGCGGAAACTCAGGGAAGTAAAACCGAATGCGGCACACAAGGCATTGGTGGAATTGGAAAAACATTTTCCCGTCCGGATTATCACCCAAAACGTGGACGATCTGCACGAGCGCGCGGGAAGCCGGCATGTTTTGCACCTGCACGGCGAGCTGAAGAAAGTGCGAAGCGAGAAAAATCCTTCCTTGGTCTATCCTTGGGAAACAGATTTGCATTTGGGCGATACCGCCGAAGACGGTGCACAATTGCGACCGCATATCGTTTGGTTCGGCGAACCGGTTCCTGAATATGAAAAAGCCGTTGAAATAACCCGCAATGCCGGCCTTTTCCTGATTATCGGCACGTCTATGCAGGTTTATCCCGCCGCCGGTTTGGTGCGGTTTCTCAAGCCGGAAGTACCTGTTTGGTATATCGATCCGCAACCGGCGGGTTTGCATGTGCCGAATCCGCTAACCGTTATTGCCGAACCGGCCACAAAAGGCACACCCAAGGCAATACGAACGATTATCGAAAGGTATGGATAAAAGGTTTTTCCTCCGCGATACAAGGACGGTGGCACGCGAGTTATTGGGGAAGTATCTTTATCGAGAGATCAACGGCATCGTCTTTCGCGGGATTATATCCGAGACCGAAGCTTATCACGGACCGGAGGACTTGGCCTGTCATTGTTCGAAAGGCATTACGCCGCGTACGGAAATTATGTTCCGCGAAGGCGGAAGAATATATGTTTATTTGATTTACGGGATGTATTATATGCTCAATTTCACCACCATGTCCGATGGATTTCCCGCCGCCGTGCTGATTCGCGGCGTGATCGAACCCGAATTTTCCGAAAACGCCCGCGATTTTATCCCGCTACAAGTCAAAACCGACGGTCCCGGAAAACTGACCAAAGCATTTCAAATCGATAAAAAACTGAATACGCAACTAATTCATCCGTCAACCGGTTTATGGGTTGAGAAAGGTCCGCCTATTGATTTTAAAATAGTAACCGGCAAACGGGTCGGGGTGGATTATGCCGGTGAATGGAAGGATAAACCTTGGCGTTTCTTGCTGAAAAAATCGTAAATTGAGGGCAAAATTGCTTTGATATGAAAAAATTCCGGTTTCTTTTCTTCTTTATCTTGCTTTTGCAATTTTCTTGTAAAGATACGTCGGTACAATATGTTTATTTCCCTAAGGAATGGCATTACGGTTCGCGTCAGAAACTGATTTTGAAAAATCTGAAAGAAAACGACGTCAACGAAATCTATTTTACGGTGGATTCGGCCATTCGCGGACGCGTACGTGTGTCGGATACCGTGATTATCCCGAAACTTCCGGGCATACGTCTGGGCAAGCACATGTTTACCATTTATTTTTATCACGATAACGATTTCATCGATACGATAGTCCGTCCTTTTGTAGTATATGCCGCCCAACCGCCGATTAAATTGTCCTACAAACTCATTCGCACCTATCCGCACGACACGAAGGCGTTTACGGAAGGTTTGGAATTTGACGGTGACACGCTATATGAAAGCACGGGACTAAACGGACATTCGTTTGTGCGCAAATACAATTATCAAACGGGAGAAATTTACAAGCAGTACGATTTGGAGAAAAAATATTTCGGCGAAGGAATTACCGTCTGGCACGATTCGTTGATTTGGCTCACTTGGCGTAGCGGTAAAGGTTTTGTTTTCAATAAAAATACCTTCGAAAAAACAGGAGAATTCCCTTATGACAAAAGCAAAGAAGGCTGGGGGCTGACCCATAACGATAAATTTATTTTCAAATCCGACGGAACGAATAAAATCCGGATTTTGGACCCGAAAACCTTGAAGGAGAAAGATTTTATCAATGTGTACGGCTATAAACATCCGATCAAACGCATCAATGAATTGGAATGGGTTGACGGATTATTGATTACCAACATTTGGCAAAAGAATGCGCTGGCGGTGATAGATCCCGAAACGGGCGAAGTTTTGGGCGTAATGGATTTATCCGGATTGATAAAGCATCTGAAAAAAAATCCCGATCGCGACGTGCTGAACGGTTTGGCATTACATCCCGGGAATCATCATTTGTTTGTTACGGGCAAAAATTGGGATAAGATTTTCGAAATAAAGCTGGACAGTACGGTTTTCTTTACGGAATAAAT
>CAYUQW010000068.1:0-2428 GCA_964446985.1 uncultured Flavobacteriaceae bacterium | reverse complement strand
AATATCCCAAAATCTTACGGTTATCTTTGATTTTGGCATTTTTCTTCAAGCCTTCCAAAATGTTTTTCACGGCATTTTTTTCTTCACGTTGTTTGACTTGAAGCACGAAGGAAGCATAGGTTTTGACGTCCGGAGCAATGGTTCTCTTGGTCGGTTTGACGACATAAGCACCGAATTCGCCTTTCACCGGTTTGGAAATTTTATTCAAAGGAACCACGAGGGCTACCGCCACCACTTTGGGTTCTTTACCCAAGCCGGGAATGTAAGGCGAATCCAATCCGGCATCGTGAACCGTTCCGTGTTGGCCACCGCTTTTCTTGGCGATTTCGTTCAAATCCTTGCCGGTGAGTTTATCTTTGACATAGTCGAATTTCTTTTGACGCAGCAAAATGGGTTTCACCAGCACCATCGCTTCGGAAACGGGCATCAAACCTTCCGGTGTTGCATTGGTGTATTGGGCAATAACGTAGCCGTCTTTGACTTCGAAGCGTTTGATATCTCCTTTCTCGGTTTTGTCGTTGTAGAGCCAGCGGACAATGGCGGGTTGGTCACCCAAACCGGGCAAATTGGTCTCGAAACGATGTACTTTTTTGACAGGCATCACAACCTTGCCGGCTTCTTTGGCGGCTTTGACCAAATCTCCCGCTTTTTTGGCTTTCAGCTGGAATTGCGCCGCTTGCGTATAGATACTGTCCAAAGTTTCTTCGCTGGGATTGACTTCTTTCACCAGTTGAGCCAATTTAACCACCGTTTGTTTGTCTTTGCTCAGATCGTCCACGCGGATAATGTGATAACCGAAGCGCGTTTTGACAAGTCCCAACGAGCCTTTTTTATGAGTAAATACATATTCACTGAACGGTTCCACCATTTGTTCAAACGGAAAATCTTTATAGGTGCCGCCTTTGGTTTTTGAGCCTTGATCGTCGGTATATTTTTCGACGAATTCTTTGAATTTGGCCGGTTTTCGTTTTAATACGGCATACAGACTGTCGGCCAGTTTTTTTGCTTCGGCTTCACTGCGGGTTACGCCGGGAACCGCGCCTTTGAAAGCAATGAGAATATGCGAAGCCGTCGCCTTGGCGGGAACTTCTTTTTTGTCCAAAATACGGTAAACATAATACGCGTTTTTACGCAAAACGGGGCCGTAAACGCTGCCTTTGGGCAATTTCAACAAAGTGTCCCTGACGTCCGCGGGTAAATTTTTCTCTCCGTACCAGCGAACGGGCAAAACCTGATCGGAATATTTCTTGATAAAAGCTTCGACATCGGGCGTATTTTTGAAACCGGGAACCGTATCGTTTTTATCGGTTTTTTTGTTGTATTCAACCCAACCGTTGATCAATTCGTTGAGTTTGTCTTCAACGGCGCGGTAATCGCTCTTGGAGGGTTTGAAATCGAATTTTACATAGGAAAAATCACGGCTTGCTTTGGTCTGATACAAATCTTTATGTTTCTTAATATAATTTTCTACGTCTTGTGTGGTGATTTTGAATAACGAATCGGGAATTTGGGAATAAGGCACGACAACAAAGTCGAAATCCACCCGGTCGTTCTGGCGGTGGTACTCCCATTTTCCTTCGTTCAAACTCGGTTGTAATGCGCTGCGAACAAGGGCACCGAATATCTGACGGCCGGCCGTTTCCTTCAATCCTTGTTGGTATTTTCGCCAAGCTTCGTAGGCTTTCGGGTTTTCTTCTTTGGAGGCATTGATATTGTCGAGGTAATTGATAAATGCATTTTCGTCAAAAACACCTTGTTTGTTCGTAAACATACGACGCAGGCCCGGATCGTTTTTCATCATATCGTAAATGCGGTCTTTCGGAACGAGAATGCCTGCTTTTTTATATTCGCTTTCCAATAATTTTTGGTTGACGAATTGATCCCATACATTACGCATCAAAAGGCTGTGCGGATAACGCGGCCCGTATTGTTTTTGCAAATCGGACATACGTTGCTGGAACTCCAAAGTGGGGATAGGCTCGCCGTTGACCTTTCCGACATAATCGCGGGAAGGGCGGAAGAGCGACCCGGAATTCTTGATCAATCCTTGAATGATAAAGGCAAACAATGCCAATCCGATTAACAGAATCAATATACTCGAACTCTTTCTGATTTTACCTAAAATTGCCATCTTTCGTTTGTTTTCTGAAAATATGTGCGAAAATACGACATAATCATTAATTATAAAAATGTTACCGCCAAAAAAAGGCACCCCGCTGCCGGAATGCCTTTGTAACAATTAAAATATGGTCAATGCTTAGTCTTTGGTAATTTTTTCGATTGATTTCCGGTTTCCGTCGATGATTGTGACCATATAAATTCCGGGAGCCCATTTGCCAGTATTCAAGTTTTGCTTGAAGGCGCCCGTTTGGCGATAGGTCTTATCGAAAAGAACGCGCCCGTTTATGTCGGTAACGATAATGTGTTG
>CAYUQW010000067.1:0-7537 GCA_964446985.1 uncultured Flavobacteriaceae bacterium | reverse complement strand
TATATAGCCGGATAAATAAAAATTACTTATTTTCGATAAAATTTTAAATCAATTTCACCGGATATGGATCCTTTGTCATATATCGAACGGAATAAAAATCGCTTTCTGGACGAATTGTTTTCTTTGTTGCGCATACCGTCGGTCAGTGCGGATCCCGCATACGCGCAGGATGTGTTGAATGCGGCCGAAAAAGTGCGTGATTTCCTTGAAAAAGCCGGATTGGACAATGCACATCTTGAAGAAACACCGGGATATCCGATCGTTTATGCCGAAAAAATTATCGACCCGGATTTACCGACGGTCCTTATCTACGGGCATTACGACGTCCAGCCGCCGGATCCCTTGGAATTGTGGCAATCGGATCCTTTCGAGCCGCGTATCGTAAAAAACGATATTCACCCCGACGGAACCATAGTTGCCCGCGGCGCTTCGGACGACAAAGGACAAATGTTTATGCACGTCAAAGCGTTGGAATATATGATTTCCGAAGGAAAATTGCCGATGAATGTCAAAGTGATGATCGAAGGGGAGGAGGAAGTCGGTTCGCCCAGTTTGGAATGGTTCGTGAAGAACAACCGGGATAAACTGGCCAACGATATTATCCTGATTTCGGATACCGGTTTGGTTGCCAAAGACGTGCCTTCCATTACGGCGGGATTGCGCGGATTGGCCTATGTGGAAGTAACCGTCGAAGGTCCGTCCCACGATTTGCATTCGGGATTATACGGCGGTGCCGTCGCCAATCCGGCCAATGTGTTGGCTAAAATGATAGCCGGACTGCACGATGAGGACTACCGAATCACCGTTCCCGGTTTCTATGATAAAGTCAAGGAACTCTCCGACGCCGACCGTCAACGTATCAATGCCATTCCTTTCGACGAGGAAGCCTATAAGAAACATTTGGGCGTTGATGCATTGCCGGGCGAAAAAGGTTATACCGTTTTGGAACGCGTCTCCATACGTCCGACATTGGACGTCAACGGTATGTGGAGCGGATACACCGGCGAGGGCGCCAAAACCATAATTCCTTCCAAAGCACACGCCAAAATTTCCATGCGCCTGGTCCCCGATCAGGATCCCGAAGAAATAAGCCGTTTGTTCGAAGCGCATTTCAAATCGATAGCACCGGCAGGAGTCAAAGTCTCGGTAAAATCCTTGCACGGCGGATATCCCTATATGATGTCCTTGGCGGATAAAGGCTACAAAGCCGCCGAAAAGGCGATGGAAAAAACTTTCGGCAAAAAAGTCTATCCGTTTTTTACCGGCGGAAGCATTCCCATTGTGCCGCTTTTTGAAAAAGAATTGGGCTCCAAATCCGTACTGATGGGCTTCGGATTGGATACCGACCGTATTCATTCGCCCAATGAAAATTTCGGTGTTTGGAATTTCCTGAAAGGCATTGAGACCATTCCGTATTTTTATGCCTATTATGCCGGAGAATAATGGAGCGTTACAAGGAATTATTCGAACGATATCTGAAAAAAACCGTTCCGGAAAAACAGCCGGAGAACCTTTATCGTCCCGTTGAATATATACTCGAAAACGGCGGTAAGCGCATACGTCCGCTATTGGTTTTGCTGGCTTCGGAAGGTTACGGCGTATCTGCGGAAAAGGCGTTGCCCGCGGCGGCGGCATTGGAAATTTTTCACAATTTCACCTTGCTTCACGACGATATAATGGATCGCGCCGAATTGCGTCGCGGAAAGCCGAGCGTTCATAAAAAATGGAATACCGATATCGCCATTCTGTCCGGTGATGCGATGGTTTTTTTGGCCCAACAACAATTGGAAAACTATCCGCCGGAAATTTTTGTCCGGTTGCAAACTTTGTTCAATCAAACCGCACTGGCTATTTGCGAAGGACAACAGGCGGATATGGATTTTGAACAGCGGGAAGTTGTTTCCGAGGCCGAATATTTGGAGATGATCCGCAAAAAAACAGCCGTTTTGCTGGGAACGGCCTTGCGTTTCGGCGCCGTGTTGGCGGGTAAACCGTTGCGGGAACAACAGGAAATCGAAAAGGCGGGAATTTATTTGGGCCTGATTTTTCAAATGAAAGACGACTGGCTGGACACCTTCGGGGACGAGCGTTTCGGCAAGAAAACCGGCGGCGACATATTGGACAAAAAGAAAACGGTTTTGTATGTCAAATTACTGGAAAAATTATCCGGTAGAGACAAAGAGGAATTTATCCGTTTATATCACGGGGAAGACCTTCCCGCCGCAGAAAAAATCAATCGTGTAAAAAATTGGTTCCGGCAATACAACATAGAACGGGAACTCGGGCAAGATATCGAAAAAATGTTCAATGAGGCTTTGCAAATTACGGATACGTTATCTTTGAATGCCCGCGCCAAAAATCAACTGGTCGAATTGTTCCGCCGCCTGAACGAACGCAAGGTTTGAGCGCCGAAAGCCGTCGTCTTTGTTTTTGTGGGGTTGATAAATTATCTTTGCATAAGGACATACGTCGAACTTTATGCTAAATCCCGTTTACACATATTCCGAAAAATGGTTTGATCGTTTGAGCGGTCTTTGGCATAGTGTCAAGGTTCATCGCATCATTAGCCGTATATTGGCTGTTGTTTTTGTTTTGGCGGCATTTATCGGTTGGTTGTCCTACAAACATTATTTGCCCGAACCTTTTAGCCATATTTTTCTGGATCATCCTTTTGCCGCCATCGAAGTGGCATTTACCTTATTGCTGATCACGGAGATTTTCAGTTTGATATTCGTACTGCCCATTTCCGTGGCCAAATCCGTCGGCAAGCAATTCGAATTGCTGTCATTGATTTTTATCCGTTACGCCTTCAAGGAATTTTCGCATATCCACAGCTTGGCTTGGTCGGATATGAAGATGACCGTATGGCATATGTTTTATTATGCTTTCGGGTCCGTTTTGATATTTTTTATGGTAGGATTGCTATATAAATTTCAGCAGAAGACGCGCATTTGCGAAGCCTTTGTGGAAGATGCCTATTTCGTTCGTTTCCGCAAGACGGTTGCCCTGCTGGTCCTTGTAACTTTCCTGGTGATTTTGGCGGGCGATGCCTACCGGTTGCTGTTTTTGAACATATATGCGCCTTCTTTCCACGATTTTTACAGTATGTTGATATTCAGCGATATTTTGATTTTGCTGGTTTCCATACGCTATTCGCTCGATTACCATTCGATGTATCGTTATTCGGGCTATATTCTGGCAACGATTTTTATCCGTATTGCCCTGACGGCCGAGCCTTATTACAATATCATAATCGGTATCGGCGGGATAGTTTACGTATTGGTATTGACGATGACATACAATTATTTTTTACACGGAAATATTTCGGAAATTCCCGAGAAAATTTATTATTATCCAAAGCAACAACATTTCAAAAAATACAAACGACGATATGGAAGTAAAAGGAACCATTAAGAAAATTTTCGATACGAAAACCGTGGGGAATTCGGGATTTCGCAAGCGCGAACTTATTTTGCAGACCGACGAACAATTTCCCCAGACGCTCAAAATCGAATTTGTCCAGGAAAAAACGGCATTGTTGGACCAGTTCAAGCCCGGTGACCAAGTGATAATCTCTATCAATTTGCGAGGAAGGGAATGGGTAAATCCCGAGGGTGAGGTTTTGTATTTCAATAGCATTCAAGGTTGGCGCATTATCAAATCCGAAGCTACGCCGCCGGGTATGGACGATGTTCCGCCGCCCCTTCCCGAGGAGGATCTCAATCAATTGCCGCCGGAGGAGGACGACGATTTGCCCTTTTGATCAAATAGCGATTTATGGAGAAAAAAGAAATTTTACTTACGGGCGGAACGGGCTATATCGGGTCACATACGGCGGTGGCGCTTATCGAGGCCGGTTTTTCGCCGGTGATTATTGACAATTTGTCCAATTCGTCGCGGGATGTGTTGGACGGTATTGAACGGACGACGGGCGTAAAACCCGTTTTCTACGAAGCGGATTTGCGCGATAAGGATGCGCTCGATGCTATTTTTCGCCGGCACGACATACGCGGGATCATTCATTTTGCCGCGTCGAAATATGTGAACGAAAGCGTCAACGAACCTTTGATGTATTACGAGAACAACCTGTGTTCTTTGATCAATTTGGTGAAAAAATCGCTCGATTATAAAGTTTATCCTTTTATTTTCAGTTCGTCCTGTACGGTTTACGGCGAACCGGAAGAGGTCCCCGTAACGGAAGAAAGTCCCGTATTGCCTGCACAGTCGCCATACGGGAATACCAAGCAAATCGGTGAGGAAATCCTTACCGACACGGCGCGTGTTACGCCTCTGCAAGTGATTTTACTGCGGTATTTCAATCCTGTCGGGGCGCATCCCAAGGCCGAAATAGGCGAATTGCCCACGGGAGTTCCGCAAAATCTGGTGCCGTATCTGACGCAGACGGTTGCAGGTATCCGGAAAGAATTGTCCGTTTTCGGCAACGATTATCCCACACCCGACGGCACACCTGTCCGGGACTATATTCACGTAATGGACTTGGCCGAAGCCCACGTAACGGCTTTGAAGCGATTGTTGTCGGGCGAAAACGAAGAAGCGGTGGAAATTTTCAATATCGGCACCGGCAAGGGCAACAGCGTGATGGAAGTGATCGATACTTTCCGCGAAGCCACCGGTTTGGAAGTTCCCTATCGTATTGCCGGACGGCGGGAAGGAGACGTTACGGCCATTTGGGCCGATACGACAAAAGCCGAAAAGGTTTTGAAATGGAAAGCCAAGCGTACGCTCAAAGATGCCTTGGCCGATGCCTGGCGTTGGGAAAAGAAAATACGAAATATCGACTGACGATGAAAATATTGATGATTTACAGCCGGTCGTTTTCCTATGAACCTGCGGTTAAATCGCTGCCGGATTTTCCCGATATTACCGAAGGAAAAACCTATCGTGACGTGCAGGTGGTTTGTGTGCAGGTGGAAGCCGGCGATACGGAAAAATTGAAGGCTATGGAAACCAAATTGGTGAAGCTTATCAAATGGGCGGCCAAGAAAAACGATACGCGGAAAATCTTGCTGCATTCCTTCGCCCATTTGTCCGAAAGCAAAGCCGGTCCGGAGGTTTCCAAGCAATTTTTCGATGCCGTGGAACAACGTTTGACAAACGCCGGATATGAAACCGCGCAAACGCCATTCGGTTATTTCCTCGATCTGAAACTGGATGCTCCCGGAAAAAGCAGTGCCCGTATTTTTAAAAGTTTCGAATGATGCTATTACAAAACAAACATCCCGTCCTTGTTATGCGTAACGCCGTGATACAACAACGCGGCTTTCCCGTATTGAAGAATGTCAATATGACCGTTAAACCCAAAGAAATCGTGTATTTGGTCGGGAAAACCGGTTCGGGAAAAACCAGTCTGCTCAAAACGATTTACGGAGAAATTCCGCTGTTGGAAGGCGAGGCAATTGTGAACGGATTTTATCTGCACAAATTGAAACGTAAAGAAATTCCCGCCTTGCGAAAAAATTTGGGGATCGTTTTCCAGGATTTTCGCCTGTTGTTGGATCGTAGCGTGTATGACAATCTGGATTTTGTCCTGAAAGCTACCGGATGGAAAGACAAAAACAAACGGAAAAACAGGATAGAAACCGTTTTGGAACAGACGGGGATGCTGTCCAAAGCCCTAAACCCCGCTTATGCACTTTCGGGCGGGGAACAACAGCGTGTGGCCATTGCGCGGGCGTTATTGAATAATCCGCCGCTGCTTTTGGCCGACGAACCTACCGGAAATCTCGATCCGGATACCAAATTCGAGATTATGGAACTTTTCAAGGAAATCAATTCCTGGGGGAAAACCATCATTACCGCCACGCACGATTATTCCATGCTGGTGAAATATCCCGGCAGGACGTTTATGTGTGATAATGCTTCGGTTTACGAAGTGGAAATCGATTGAGTTTTGAAAAATCTACACATCGTTGCTTTCGACAATCCTTTTCCGCCCGATTACGGCGGTGCTATCGATGTGTATTACAAACTGAGGGCCTTTAACCGCTTGGGCATTAAGCCCGTGCTACACCTTTTCCGGTACGGGAGGCGGTTTGTTACGCCTTTGAAACCGATGGTATCGGAAGTTTTTTCCTATCCGCGGGAAAAATCCGTCCGGGATTGGTTTTCCGTCGAACCTTTTATTGTCCGCAGTCGCAGGAACAAACAATTGTTCAAAAATCTGGCAAGGGCGGACGCGATTTTGTTCGAAGGCATCCATACGACGGCTTTTGCCAAGGATTTCAGGGGAAAGAAAAAAATTTTTTTGCGCGCCCATAATATCGAAACTTCGTATTACCGCCATTTGGCATCGGCGTCGAAAAATCCTTTTGAACGCTTGTATTATTTGTCGGAGGCTATGAAATTGTCGCGTTTTGAGCCGCAAACCGCCCGCCTGTTCGACGGTATTTTTACGGTTCATCCCGACGAACAAGCCTATTTTTCACGATATAACAAACATTCCGAATGGATACCCGTGTTTCACCCTTTTGACCGGGTGGAAATTCCGGATGAAGAAGAGCGCATCGTTTTGTTTCACGGGAACCTGTCCGTAGCGGAAAATCTGCGGAGTATTGCTTTTTTGCGGGAAAAAGTGTTTAGCCGTTCTCCTTATGTGTTTGTTGTAGCGGGGAAAAATCCGCCGGCTTTTTTGAAAAGGGCCGCCGAACGGGAAGAAAACTTTTTTGTCATACCCGATCCGTCCGTTGACAAGCTGGATAAACTGATAGGGCGCGCCCGCATACATATCGTGCATTCGTTTTACAAAACAGGTGTGAAATTGAAATTGTTATATGCGCTCTACCGAGGCAAATATGTCATTGCCAATGCGAATGTAACGGAAGGAACCGGCTTGGAACCGTTGGTGTACCGGGCGGATTCGCCCGGAGAAATATTGCAAACCGTCGAACGTTTGATGAAAGAAAAAACCGATTGGACGAAGGTTGTAAAACAACGTGAAAGCGTATTGAATGCGCACTATAATAATTTGACCAACGCCAGGAAAATGACGGATTATGTCGAAAAAACCTGATATATCGGTTGTTATTCCGCATTACAACCAGTGGGAATTTCTGGCGGATGCTTTGGAAAGTATGCGGGCACAAATTTATCCGCCTTCCGAAATCATTATAGTGGACGATGCATCGGATTTTTTTGACGAATCGGAATTACGAAAAGCATTTCCGGATTTGCCTTTGAAAATTTTCCGGCACGCAATCAATCGCGGTGTGGCGGCGGCAAGGAACACGGGGCTTAAAACGGCCAAGGGGAATTATGTAGCACTGATCGATGCGGACGATTGTTGGGATAAAAGACATTTGGCCTTTTTTGCTAAGGCTCTGGAAAAAAATCCCGGTATGCAGGTTTATGTGGCCGGATCGCGTTATTTCTGTAATGAGTGTTTACCCGGCGAATCCGTTGATGTGTCAGCGGAAGTGCGGGCTGTGAATTATTTCGATTGGGCCGTGACGGAGCCTTTGGCCGTTAATTCCTCCAACATTGTTTTGTCGCGAGAGGCCGTAGAGACAACCGGTTTTTT
>CAYUQW010000066.1:0-7685 GCA_964446985.1 uncultured Flavobacteriaceae bacterium | reverse complement strand
AATTCTAAATTACTAAAAATCTGCTCGCGTGACCCAAACATTTTATATATTTGTCCCGTTTTATGATTTTTGTCAAAAATTGAATGAATTATAATTACAACCTATGAGAAAAATAAACCGTTCCAGTAGCAAGATACAGCCTTTGTTGCTGTATATGTTGACGGTGGTTGTTTTTCTGTTTTTTTCCCGTTTGGAAGCGATGCAATCATTGCCGGCTAATGGTTCCGGCAATGTTTATTTTGCATCCGTTCAAAAGAATGAGGGTAAATCCCAAGGGAAAAAGGCAAAAAAAGCCCCGGTAACCCAAAACGACAAACGCAGTTACGATGTTATTGACCCCGAATTCAGGAATATCGGTCCCGGCTTCGGCGGCAAAAACGCCTTGCCTTTCTGGATTTCCGTCGTAGTATTGTTGATAGCTATCGGCGGATTGATAAAATCGAAGAAAAAGCCGGTAAAATTGGTGATGACGCTATTGGCGTTGATCGCTTTGGGGATTATTTCTTATGTGGTTTATTGGGAGGCCCGTTCGTTGGGACGTCAACAAGGCTATGCGCCTGTCCAACCGATTTGGTTTTCCCACAAAGTTCACGTTACCCAAAACGGTATCGATTGTGAATATTGCCACGTTGATGCCCGTACGAGTCGTCACGCGGGAATTCCCAGTTTGAATGTTTGTTTGAATTGTCATAATGTGGTCAAAAAAGGAAAACGGTCCGGCACGAAGGAAATATCCAAGATCTACAAATACTTGGGCTATAATCCCGAAACAAGCCAATTTGACAAACCCGGCCATCCGATTCAATGGATTAAAGTGCACAATTTGCCGGATTTTGTTTACTTCAATCACGCGCAACACGTTCAAGCCGGCAAAGTAAAATGCCAGGAATGTCACGGCCCCGTGGAAAGGATGAACCGTATTGTGGAATACAACGAGTTCAGTATGAAATTTTGCTTGGATTGTCACCGCAAGCGACACATTATCACGGATAATCAATATTATTCCTTATATAAATTCCATCTGAAACCCGGACAAAAACCGACGGTTAAAGATGTAGGCGGAACCGATTGTTCGGCTTGTCACTATTAATCCAAAAGTGTGTAATTATGAAAAAATATTGGAGAAGTTTAGAAGAATACGATCAAGTCCGCAAGGGAGAGCAACTCGAAGGCTCGGTTGAGTTTTCCACCGAAGGGCTCACGCAGGACGAAATCAAAAATAAATACATTGCCAATAGACGGGATTTCCTCAAACTATTGGGATTTTCAACGGCCTTTGCCGTAGCGGCCACCAGTTGTCAACAACCGGTTCGTAAGGCCATTCCTTATTTGATCCGGCCCAGAAATATCACTCCGGGTGTGGCCGATTACTATGCAACGGTCATGAACGACGGTTATGAATTCGGCGCATTGTTGGCCAAAGTTCGCGACGGTCGTCCTATCAAAATCGAACCTAATGATTTGGCGCCTTTTTCCGGCACAAGTGTGCGCCATCAGGCAAGCGTTTTGGATTTGTATGACACGGCCAGATTGCAGCATTCCTTGAAGAATGGCAAGAAAATCGACCGTAAAACGGCCGAAAAAGAAATTAAAAGCAAGCTGGATGAATTGAATGCCGCCGGAGAGAAAGTTTATTTTATCTCTTCAAGCATAAACAGTCCCAGCTTTAAGAAATTGCTGGATGAGTTTAAGGCCAAATATCCCAATGTCGAGACTGTTTTTGCGGATCCCGTATCTTATTCCGCATTAAAACAAGCCCACGGCAATCTTTTCGGTAAGGCCGTGATTCCCTCTTACCGCTTTGATAAGGCCAAAGTCATTGTCGGCGTGAAGGCCGATTTTCTCGGAACTTGGTTGGCACCGGTTGAATTCGCTTCACAATATGCCAAGGGAAGGGATTTGACCAAAGGACAAAAAGCATTGTCCAAACACTATCAATTCGAAAGCTTGATGAGTTTGACCGGTACCAATGCCGACGAAAGAACGATGATCAAGCCTGCCGAAGAGAAAAAATTGCTCGTCAAATTGTATAACGAGATAGCCCAAGCTACCGGAAATCAACCTATTGCGCAAGCGCCTGCTTGTAAAAAAGATATTTCCAAAGTCGTTAAAGACCTGTTGGCGGCCAAAGGTCAATCATTGGTGGTCTCCGGAACAAACGACGAACAAATTCAAACTTTGGTGGCCGGTATCAATTATATGCTCGGCAATTACGGTAAAACCGTTGATATCGACAAACCTTATCTGGTTTATGACGGTGATGACAAAGCTTTCTCGGAAGCCGTACAAAAAATTATTTCCGGCGAAGCCAAAGGCGTTATTTTCCATAATATCAATCCTGTTTATGAAGCCGGGCTTGATAAGAAATTCGTCGATGCGCTGAAAAAACTCAAATTATCGGTGGCCTTTGCCGATCGTCCCGATGAAACGGCTTCGAAAGTACAATACGTTTTGGCCAATAATCATTATCTCGAATCCTGGGGAGATGCCGAGCCGCATAAAGGACAATTTATGTTGCAACAACCGGGCATCAACAAACTCTGGGATACGGCCCAACCGCAGGAAACTTTGATGCGTTGGGCCGGCATAGACGGTGATTATACGGATTACATTAAGAAATATTGGAACGAAAACCTGTATCCGAATGTTACCGGTTACAAGGATTTTGACGATTTCTGGATTACCTCCTTGCAAAACGGTATCGTCGAAGTGAACATTCCTCCGGCCGATGCCTCAAAAGATGCCAAGCAAGGGGATAAAAAGGAACAAACCGGGGCTAATCCTTTGGCTTATATCCAAAACAATGCGGACAAATTCGCCGCTTTTTCCAAACCCAAAGGATTGGAACTCGAATTGTATGAAAAGGTTGGTATCGGCATCGGAAAATATGCCAACAACCCTTGGCTGCAAGAGTTTCCCGATCCGGTAACCAAAGTCGTTTGGGATAATTATGTCAGCGTTTCTCCCAAATTGGCGGAGAAGAAAGGATGGAAACAGGAAGATGTCGTCAAAGTCAAAGCCGGTGATAAAACCGTCGAATTGCCCGTGGTGCTTCAACCCGGACAAGACGAATCGGTCATAGGTATTGCTTTGGGTTACGGACGCGAAGGTTTGGGCCCTATTGCCAAAGGCATCGGTAAATCGGTTTCGCATTTTATCGAATTCAAGGACGGTGTGCGTTCCTATACGCGTATTCCCGTGGAAATACAAAAGACGGGTGCAACTTATCCCATTGCCAGTACGCAGGAGCATCACCGTATGGAAGGGCGCGAAATCGTGAAAGAAACCACCTTGGAAGATTACAAGAAAAATCCTTGGTCGGGTAACGAATCGCATCAGTTCTACCTGAAAAAACTCAAACACGTTACCTTATATAAATACGGTTACAACCCCGACGATTATCCCGGACACCATTGGGGAATGTCCATCGATTTGAACAAATGTACCGGTTGCGGGGCTTGTATCATAGCTTGCCAGGTGGAAAACAATATCGCCATCGTCGGCAAGGAACAAGTCAAGCGTCATCGTATAATGCACTGGTTGCGTATCGATCGCTACTACTCGCAGGAAGAAAACAAAATGCATTCGCCCATTGCCGAGAATCCCGAAGTGGTGCATCAACCCGTGATGTGTCAGCAATGTGATAATGCGCCTTGTGAAAATGTTTGTCCGGTAGCGGCCACGCCCCATACGCAGGAAGGGCTCAACAGCATGGCCTATAACCGTTGTATCGGAACGCGTTACTGTATGAACAACTGTCCGTATAAGGTGCGTCGTTTCAACTGGTTTAACTTCGTTGAAGGCGGCGATTACAACTACCTCTTCAATGACGAAGTCAAACGTATGGTATTGAATCCCGACGTGGTTGTACGTCAGCGCGGGGTGGTGGAAAAATGTACGATGTGCGTTCAACGTATTGAAGCGGGCAAACTCAAAGCCAAAACCGAAGGACGTCTGCTCAAAGACGGCGAAATCAAACTGGCTTGTGAACAGGCTTGTCCTACCGAAGCCATCGTTTTCGGTGATATGAATAACAAGGATGCCCGTATCGTCAAGTTGTTCGAAGACGAACGTGCCTACGGGTTGCTCGAAGAATTACACACGCTTCCCAGTGTGGTATATTTGACCAAAGTACGGAATAAAAGTTCCGTGGCTTTTGATTTCAGTTTGGAACACGAAGAAGCGGAAGATAACGCCAAAGAAGCATAAAAAACAATCGTTATGTATAAAAAGGAAGTTCGTGGCGAGTTGATTTTGGGTAATAAATCCTACGGAGATATTACCAATGACATACTTCGTCACCAGGAGAAAGCCAAGACACCTTTGTGGTGGACAATTGCTTTCGTCATTTTCTTTATTTTGATGGCCGTAGGTATGTTTTATTACGTCCCCTTAACCATTGCCAAAGGTATCGGTATGTGGGGGAATAACAATTCGTCCGCATGGGGATGGGCCATTATCAATTTCGTATGGTGGATCGGTATCGGGCACGCCGGTACCGCTTTCTCGATTTTCTTGTTGGTATTGCGTCAAAAATGGCGAACATCCATCAACCGTGCGGCGGAAGCTATGACCATTTTCGCCGTGATGGCCGCCGGATTGTTCCCGGCCATTCACGTGGGACGTGCATGGGATGAATTTTTCATTTTCCCTTACGGACCGAACTCACGCGGATTGTGGGTCAACTGGAATTCGCCGTTGTTATGGGACGTGATAGCCATCACGACATACCTGACCACGTCGTTCCTGTTTTGGTATATCGGTATGATACCCGATTTTGCCACCATTCGCGAACGTTCGACCGGTATCAAGAAAAAAATCTTCCACGCATTGAGTTTCGGTTTTGTGGGACATCTGAAATCCTGGCGACGTTTCGAAGATGCCGTGATTATTCTCGGCGGGTTGGCCGCTCCTTTGGTAATCTCGGTACACTCGATCGTATCCACCGACTTTTCGGCAGGTATCGTTGCAGGTTGGCATGAAACCATTTTCCCGCCTTTCTTCGTGGTCGGGGCTATTTTTTCGGGTTTCGCCATGGTGTTGACCTTGATGATTATCATCCGGAAAGTCTATAAACTCGGTGATTACGTAACCGACGATCACCTCGACGCCATTGCCCGTATCATCATGTTCGTGAGTTTGATTATGGGCTCGGCCTATCTGATCGAGGAATTCATTGCCTATTATTCTTCCAATACGTTCGAAAAATACATTTTCCTCGACACCTATCTCAAAGGCGACTATGCTTTGCCTTATTGGGGTATGGTCATCTTCAACGCTTTCGTACCTCAATTGTTCTGGTTTAGGAAAGTTCGTCGAAGCTTGACCGCACTCTTTATCATTTCCTTGATTATCAATGTGGGTATGTGGCTCGAACGTTACAATATCGTCATCCCGCCGACGGCACAAGATTTCTTGCCGGCCAACTGGGCGGAATATCATCCTACGCAGGTGGATATCGGTATCTACCTCGGTACGATCGGATTGTTCGGTGTAGGCGTATTGCTGTTTATGCGATTCTTGCCGATTATGGCTATGAACGAATTGAAACAACAAGCCAAACGTCAAACCGAATTGACTGTGGAAAAAAGTGTTTACGATATCTTTGAAAAACATTTGGTCAAATGAAAAAGTTTATAGGAATTTACGATGACGATGTCAAATTGCTTCAAGGCGTTGACGAGATGAACGAGAAAAATGTCCCGGTGGATGACGTGATCACGCCTTTCGTTATCGAAGAATTGTTCGAGAAACTGAAAATCCATTCGAATATCCAACTTCTCGGTTTCATTTACGGTGTTTTGGCCGTGATCGGTATTCTCTCGGGATTGTACTATACCTTCGTGATAGATTATCCGTTGAATATCGGCGGAAAGCCCAACTTTTCGCTTACATTCGTTGTCCTTCTGTTCGTAGGTATGGTATTGACCGTGGTGGTGCTGACAACGCTGACATTTTTCCACCAGGAACGATTGTATCCGATGAAAAAACCGCCTTTTGATTATCCCGGGATGTACGACGATAAATTCGTTGTAGTGGTCGATCCGTCCTATAAAGACAAAGCGGAAAGTATTTTTAAAGGTACGGGGGCCATCGATATCAAGGAAATAGATTATCAAGTTTAATTTAAGAATGACGATTATGAAAAGAATACTATTACTGCTCATACCGGCCTTGTTCTTGCAAGCCTGCAATCATAATCAGGAAAAACCTTGGCGGGATTATATGGGTAATTTCGATATGTATTATTCCAAGGCATACGAAAGCTATTCACCCAATAAATATCTTCCCGGCGGCATGACAATGCAGGTGCCGCCCGAAGGAACGGTGGCACGCGGCAAACGGCCTTATCCTTTCACGCACAAGCTGGCCGACCGTAAAAAAGCCGGGGAAATATTGAAGAATCCGCTCAAACCCACTGCCGAAAATCTGGCCAAAGGTCAAGTATTGTTTAACCGTTTTTGTGCCATTTGCCACGGCAAAGACGGTAAAGGTTTCGAAACGGCGGATAAAAACACCCTGTACAAGAAAAAACTCTATCCCATACCGCCGGCCAATTTGAATACGCCTACGGTACGGGCCTATCCCGACGGGGAAATTTTTCACGTAATTACGATGGGATCGGCCATTATGGGTGCCCACGGAAGTCAAATAAAACCCGCCGACAGATGGCGTATCGTGATGTATATCAAAAACGGATTTAAAGTAAAATAAGCAATTATGGAAAAGCAATTTGTATTCCCGAAAAAACTGAAAACCCTTTCGTTGGTTTTTATCGCCATAGGACTGATAACGGGGGTAGCCGCTTTCTTTGTCGATAAAACAAGAGCCTATTCTTCCCTGTTGATGCATAACTATTTTTTCCTTTCCTTGGCCCTGGGCGCCGTTTTTTGGATGGCGATTCAGTATATAACCGAAGCGGGTTGGTCGGCTGCATTTAAACGTGTTCCCGAGTCTATCAGTCATTACGTAATCTTCGGTTTTGTATTTATGCTGATAGTGCTCACGGGCTTAAAGGCCATTTTCCCTTGGGCCGATCCCAAAGCCCATTTCGATGCTTTTGATTTGAAACATCTTTCACACCATTTACACGAAAAAGCAGGTTACCTTAATATTTCTTTCTTTGTAATCCGTACGATTGCCTATTTCATCTTCTGGTGCTTGGTGATAAAGTTATTACTCAAATTTTCCAAAAAGGAAGATGAAAACAAAGAAGAAGCAATGCATTGGTTCCGCAAATCCTGGTATTATTCCCGCGTGTATATTTTCGTTTGGGCATTGACGTTTATTTTCGCTTCGGTGGATTGGATGATGAGCGTAGAGCCGATGTGGTACAGCCATATTTTCCCGGTGAAAGAAATTATCTCGGCTTTTGTTCACGGTTCGGCGGCCATTATCCTGGTGATCATCTATTTGTATCATAAAGGTTATTATCCTTTTATGAATAAATCACATTGGCAGGATTTGTCCAAGTATGTATTTATGGGATCGATCCTTTTCGGCTATGCCTGGTATTTCCAATATATGTTGATTTGGTACGGCAATATTTCCGAAGAAACGGAATATTACTATCTGCGTCGTTTCCACTTTTCCGAAACTCTGTTTGTATTGTCCATCGTTTTGAATTTTGTGCTGCCTTTCAGCTTGCTCTTGTGGAACCGTTGGGCGCGAAATTGGAAATTCCT
>CAYUQW010000065.1:0-7820 GCA_964446985.1 uncultured Flavobacteriaceae bacterium | reverse complement strand
TGTTCGGCTTGCTCCATCAGGCGTTGCATTTTTTGGGAAAACTTGCTTTGTTTTTTGGGCTTTTTCTTGTTTTCCTCTATTTGGGCTTTGACCTTTTCTTCGTCTATGACGTATTCTTTGATTACATACACGATGATCAAACTCAAAAGGGTTGAAACGAAATAGTATAAACTAAGCCCGCTGGCGTAATTATTGAAGAAGAAAAGCATCATAACGGGGGTGAAATACAGCATCCATTTCATCATTTTGGACATGTCGGGCATGCCTTCCTGCGTGGGCATGGACATTTGTTGCCCGCTTTGATTGAGTTTCATATAGGCAAACATAACGACGGCCGCCAATACGGCAAACAAACTTATGTGGTTGCCTATCAAGGGGATACTGTGCTTGAATTTAATAAAGGTTTCATAAGAAGAAAGGTCGTTTATCCACAAAAAATGTTTCTGTCGCAAATCGATGGCGGCAGGGAAAAAGCGGAACAAAGCATAGAAAATGGGTATGAACAATAGCGACGGAAGACATCCCGAAAACGGACTGACCCCTGCTTTGGACTGTAATTCCATGACTTTTTGTTGGCGTTTCATCGGATTGTCCTTGTATTTTTTGGCTATTTCGTCCATCTCGGGCTTGATGATTTTGTTTTTGGCTTGTGAGACGTAAGTTTTGTAATACAAGGGTGATGTTACCAGACGTACAATTAATGTCAGGATAATGATGATAAGACCGTAATTGGAAATGAAAGATTTGAGCCAATCGAACAACGGGAAGAAAATGTATTTGTTGATCCAGCCGAAAATGGTCCATCCCAACGGAATCACTTCTTCCATTTTATAACCGTATGTGGCCAGTTTACGGTAATCGGAAGGACCGTGATACCATTTCAGATGATACGTGAGACGACCGTTTTCGGATTTGAGGCCGGTATCGAAGAAGAAGTGTTTGGTATGAACGGTATCGGTTTTTTTATCGTAAAGTTTGATTTGTCTGAATTTGGCTTTGTCAAAGGCTTTACCGGGGGTAAGCAGGAAGGATGAGAAAAAGTATTGTTTGAAATCCACCCAGTTTACATCTTCGGCTTCTTTTTCGGATTCTTTACTCAAAGCGCTGAGTTCGCCTACTTTTCCTTGGCCGTGTTCGTATTTTACGGTTGTAAACTTGTTTTCGTAATCCGGTTCGGGTTCGTGTGCGTAAGCTTTCAAATCCCAATGCAGGGGATGTTTTGCATCCGCGATGAGGTTTTCGAGCCCTTGGGATATGATGTCAAACACGATCATGTAATCGTTCTTTGGAATTGTATAGCGGAAAATTAAGGCTTTGTCAGGGCCGGCAAGCAGTTTCATTGAAACGATTTCGGCCGTATCGGTGTGTTGAACAACAGGCGTGAACCACATTTTTTCCGTTGAAATGACCTTGCCGGTTTTCAAATGTAAATCGAGATTGAAATGTTGGTTTTTGTCAATGATTTTGACAAGCGAACTGTCGGCGTTTTTGAATTTTTTCAGAGCAAGATAGTCGATTGTACCGCCCTTCGGATTCAGTTGCAGAATAAAATCGGCCGTTTCCACACGCACGGGATTGGCCTTGGGTTGGGTCAAGGCATAAGCAAAATCACCGATTTCGGATTTGGCTTTTTGTAAATCCGTAGAATCTTTTACGATATAAGCCTGTTCGGAGGAATTGTGCCGGAGTGAATCCGTTTGGGTTTTATTGTCCTTGAGTTTTTGTTCGGCCTGCTTGGTTTTTTGGCAACTTTTCATCATAAAATAAAACGCGGCCGTCAGAAGGATATATTGGATTAAAAGACTTTTGAAACTCGGCTTCGGACGATTGGCGGGTGTTGTCCCCCGTCCTTTCGTTCCGGTTTTTTTTCCGGCGCTTTTTTTACTCATTCTCTAATTTTTTTGATTGTGATTTATAACGATGTGCTTGTTTGACAAAATCCGTAAATAAAGGATGCGGTCGATTTACCGTGCTATTGTATTCCGGATGGAACTGTACGGCAACAAACCAGGGATGGCGGACATATTCAAGCGCTTCGGTCAAACCGGTACCGGCATCGACAGCGCTGACTTTCATGCCCGCCTGTTCAAAGGCTTCTTTATATTTTTCATTGAAAAAATAACGGTGACGGTGGCGTTCGCTAATATGTTCCTTCCCGTATGCCCGTTGCAAGTGAAATCCGGGTAGCAATCTTATTTTTTTGGCACCCAAACGCATGGTTCCGCCTAAATATTTTTTCTCCAATTGTTCGGGCAACAAGTCAATCACCGGATGACTTGTAGCAGGATTGAGTTCCGTAGAATCGGCATCCGTAAAACCAAGTACATTACGAGCAAATTCGATAGCAGCCATTTGCATACCGAAACAAATACCCAAAAGCGGAATTTTTTGCTCACGGGCATATTTAAGCGCGACCAATTTTCCTTCAATTCCCCGGGAGCCGAAACCGGGAGCAATCAAAATACCGTTTGCATCATTAAGAATACGGCCGGCATTTTCCCGATTCAATTTTTCCGAATCAACCCATATCAAATTAAGTTTTAATCGATTGTGTACGCTTCCGTGGATCAAAGCTTCTTGAATGGATTTGTAGGCATCGTGCAGCCTGATGTATTTTCCTACCAATGCAATATTTACCGTATCCACGGGATGATTCATTTTATCGAGAAAGGATTTCCAGTGTGTTAGATCCGGCATTTTTTCCGCCCAATCATTCATTCCCAGATGTTGCAGTACGACTTTGTCCAAGCCTTCGTCGTGCATTTTAATCGGGACTTCATAAATGCTTTTTACGTCTATCGATTCGATAACACTGTCAATGTTTACATTTGTAAACAACGCTATTTTTCTTTTCAGGTTCCGGCTAAGCGGCCGTTCGGTCCTGCATACGAGGATATCAGGTTGGACGCCTGACTGCATAAGGAATTTTACGGAATGTTGGGTCGGTTTGGTTTTCAGTTCACCGGCGGCACGCAAATAAGGAATGAGTGTGAGTAAAATCGTTACGAGATTTCCTTTACCTATTTCCCATCCCAATTGTCGAACCGCTTCAATGTAAGGCAATGATTCGATATCACCAACGGTTCCGCCAATTTCGACAAGGACAATATCATATTGGCCGTCAAAAACTTTGATTCTATTTTTAATTTCATCCGTAATATGCGGAATTACCTGAACGGTTTTTCCCAAATAATCACCGCGACGTTCTTTTTCGATTACCGTTCGATATACTTTTCCCGTAGTCATATTATTATTACGGGATGTTTTGATATTCAGGAAACGTTCGTAATGTCCCAAATCCAAATCCGTTTCGGCCCCGTCTTCCGTAACATAAACCTCTCCGTGTTCGTACGGATTAAGCGTCCCCGGATCCACATTGATGTAAGGATCCAATTTGATAATGGTTACGTGAAGTCCGCGTGCCTGCAACAATTTTGCCAAAGATGCGGCGACTATGCCTTTCCCCAAAGACGAGGTTACGCCGCCGGCAATAATGATATATTTCGTCTTTTTTTTGTCCATCCGTTTTTGTCCGCTCAAAAATACAAATAATAAATTATATGGACACGCTATCCAGGATATTGGAACGGCAATACAAAATTCAATTTTTTAAATAAAAGTTACCTGAAATTTTGCCATACTTGAAAAAAATTGTATATTAATAGCCAAAAACGTAATTATGAAACATCAAGAAGTTGTCGGTACCTTGTTAAAGGAGGAGAAAATGGAAATTCTAACCGATGAAGTTTTGCCCAAAACCCTCGTTTTTCATATCGTAGATCCGTATCCCGGATTTCACGGAGACAGTATCCCGGAGTCGGCCGTTAAGCCGGATAACATTTTCTTCATTACCAAAAAGGTATATTCATGGGAAAAAATCATACGCACCAACAATAAAATCAAATCAAAAACACGGTTTAAAAATCTTGATGCGTCGTTTGCCACGGTTTTGTGGGGAAAAACCAAATTTTTTGCCATACGTGTTCATCATATTCCTTCATATGCCGCCATTGACGAAGTTCAGGAATTATTCGCCGAATACGGTGGTTTTGAATATGAAAAAAGAGGAAAGCGTTCGGGAGAAAAAACAGCCAGTATCAAATTGACCAAGTTTTTTGAATACGAAGTTTTGGATGACAAGATTTACAAGGATTTAAAACGCCAACATGTACATTATATTGAGTTTCAAGAACATATCCGGTGGGAAGAATTCGCCAAAATAACCTATGCCATAAAGAATGAAATAGAAAATCGTAATTTCGATGCCGCATTGGCTACTTTTTTTAAGAATGAAAATGTTTTTGATGCCGTCAGGATTTACAAACCCGGGGTAAGCGAAAATCAACTGATGCTGCTCAAAAGACTTTATGAAGAAAAAATCAATAATTTACATTTGTAAACTATGTGAGTTTTCTTCTTTTACGCTCTAATTCCAATAAATGCAGTTCCCTACTGGTTTGGCCTGCAACGGAGGTGTTTTCTTCCGCCCTTCGAATTAAATAAGGCATGACATCTTTAACCGGACCGAAGGGGATGTATTTGCTGGTATTGAATCCGTATTTGGCCAAATTGAAAGTAATATGATCACTCATACCGTATAATTGCCCGAACCAGATATGCGGATGATTTCTAGGCAAAGCCTTTTCTTCGGTTAGATTGGCCAACAATAAGGCACTTTCTTCATTGTGCGTTCCTGCATAAATGAGGAAATCGTTCACGTGTTCCATGGCAAACCGTATGGCATCATTGTAGTTTTTATCGGTCAATTCTTTGGTTTCGCATATTGGAGACGGATAGCCCAACTCCACGGCACGTTCGCGCTCTTTTTCCATATAAGCCCCGCGTACGAACTTAACCCCGATTTTACTTCCTGCACGTTGCAATCGTCCGAACAATTCTTTGAGATAGGGCAAGCGGTCTTTCCGGTACATTTGTAATGTGGTAATCACGTAAACGCCTTTTTTGTTGTATTCCCGCATCAGTTCCTCCATCAAATCGTCAACAGCCTTCTGCATCCAACTTTCCTCGGCATCCACCATTAACGGAACATCGTTTTCGACAGCTGCTTCAGCCAGGAGATAGTACCGGTTTTTAACTGCATTCCATTGTTTTTCTTCCCGGGGTGAGAGTTCTTTTCCTTCCGACACCTTTTCGTAGATATCAAATGACCCCAGCCCCGTCGGTTTGAAAACCGCAAACGGGATCTCTTTACGCTTGGCGGCAAATTCAATCAGGAATTTCGTTTTTTCGAAAGCACGGTTAAAACTCTCTTCGTCATCGGCATTTTCCACGGAATAATCCAAAATGGAATATACGCCCGCACTGTATAATTTTTCGACGATAGGCAAAGTATCTTCTGCCGTTACGCCGCCGCAAAAATGATCGAAAACGGTCGTTCTGATCAAACCCTCCACGGGTAAATGATATTTGAGCGCGAAATTGGTTACCGCAGTCCCCAAGCGTACAAGCGGTTCTTTACGTATAATATTGAATAACCAGTATGCTTTTTCGATTTCGGCATCCGTTTTTACACCAAAGGCAGTGGCCGTATCGTACAACATTTCCTTGGTGAACAGCTTTATGTTGTTTTCAGTCATCGGTTTGAATTTTTTATATGTTATAAATATAAGAAACATTCCCGCTAGCTAAATGACTTTTATTATTTTTGGAAAAAATACCGGTATGATTTTTTTTGAAGAAGGAGATAATCTACGCGAATTGGCAAAGATTTTATCCGATATCGATTATAGTTCTCTGTTTGTATTAACCGATAAAAATACAAATGTAAACTGCACGCCTTTATTAAATAATACAGATGTAAACTTTATTGAAATAACGGTAGAAGAAGGTGAACATAATAAAAATTGGAACAAGGTATCGGAGATAACCTCCGAACTTATGGAGTACCGTGCAGACCGTCACAGTCTGTTGGTAAATCTGGGCGGTGGAATGATTACCGATTTAGGCGGATTTGTTGCTTCCGTTTACAAGCGTGGAATTCGATTTATTCATATCCCTACTACATTATTGGCTATGGTGGATGCGGCCATAGGCGGGAAGAACGGAATAAATTTTAACGGAATAAAAAATCAATTGGGGTGCATCCGGCAGCCCGAAGCCGTTTACATCAATCCTGTCTTTTTGACCACACTGCCTGAAAAGGAACATTTATCCGGTCTGGCGGAAATGTTGAAACACGGACTTATTGCCGATTATGACTATTTCAAATCTTTAATTTCCTATCCGGATATAGATTTATTCCAAGCCATTAAACAATCCGTGGAAATTAAGCAAAAGGTTATAGTGCAAGATCCTTATGAAAAGGGCTTAAGAAAAATTCTGAATTTCGGACACACCGTCGGACATGCACTTGAAGCCTTTTATCAGGATCGCGGACATCCTGTCACCCACGGCCACGCCGTTGCATTGGGAATGATTGCCGAATTGTACCTCTCGTACAAGCTTACGGGACTTGAAAAGAAATTCTTGCATCAGGCAAGCGAGGTCCTTCATAAATTTTATAAGGTTCCGCCTTTAAAACCCGGTCTCGACGAATTGGCACCTTACCTTGTACAAGACAAGAAAAACCGAAATGACAGAGTGCAGGCGGTTTTATTGAAATCACCAAGTGAACCGCTTACGGATATTCCTGTCCCGACAGATGTTTTAAAGGAATCGTTGGATTATCTTTTTGCCAAATAAAAAGGCATCCTTCCGGATGCCTTTATGTTATTTTTTGCGTGTGTCTTTATCGGCGCGAACATCCCGGAAGATATAATGCATCAAACGTTTTTTGTCATTGATGCTTTCTTCCAAGGAAATCATTGTTTCGGTGCGCACAATACCTTCGATATCGTCGATCATGAAAATAACATCTTTGGCATGTTGCGTATCCTTCGCCCTGATTTTACAAAAAATATTGTATTTCCCGGTGGTAATATGCGCCACCGTGACGAACGGAATCTCTTTCAATCGCTCCAGAACGAAACGTGTTTTGGAAGTTTTGTCAATATAAATTCCGACATAAGCAATGAACGCATAGCCGAGTTTGTTGTAATCAACAGTCAACGATGCCCCTTTGATAATTCCGGCATTTTCCAGTTTTTTAACCCTGACATGAACCGTACCGGCCGAAATGTCGAGTTTTTTGGCAATTTCGGTGAAAGGCGTTCGCGCATTGTCAATCAACATGTCGAGAATTTGCTGATCGATTTTGTCTAATTGGAATTTAGCCATAGTCTTTTATTTTTCTTTTTAAGTATTTGTGTTGCAAATATATACATTTTTTATTAATACAACATTAGTAAAATTTAAATAATATTTTTTAAACCGGTTTAGATTGTTAAAATAGGATTTTTTTATCCTTTATTTCTAATTCAATTTCCGTGCCAAAATTACATATCTTTAATTAGATCAAGGTATTTTTTCAATTTAATACAAAGGAGTTGGTATAATATTTTTTTATATGTATTTCACATAATATTAATGTTCAATAACTTATGTCTATCTCATAAAGTGTTACTATAATATGTTTATTTGCAAAAACATTAATTTTATTGATTTAAAATCCGGCCGTTGATTGATATAATTAATTTACTTATTTTTGTTTTACAATTGTAAACTATGGAAACTTTTCCCGAACGTCTAAAATTTCTTATTAATCAGAAAAAGCTATCTAACGCTGAACTTGCAGAAAAAATAGGTATCCAGAAAAGTACGGTTTCACATTTATTATCCGGACGCAACAAGCCGGGCTTTGATTTTCTTAACAACTTGGCCAAAGCCTATCCTGACATTAACCTGCGTTGGCTGATTACCGG
>CAYUQW010000064.1:0-7888 GCA_964446985.1 uncultured Flavobacteriaceae bacterium | reverse complement strand
CGCGCTTTTTCCACCAATTCGTCGGCCTTTTTGTAGGCTTTTTGTTTTACCTTTTCGGCCAGTTTTTTGGCGGCGAATTTTTCCAAGGGATTGCGGGCTTTTTTGATGATTTCTTCTGCGCGTTTATCGGCTTCGGCTTTGATTCGTTCGGCTTGTTTTTGCGCCTCGGCTATGAGGGCATCGCCGCGTTTTCCGGCTTCGGCTATCAGTTGTTGCGCTTTTTGGTTTACCACCGTCTTGGCCGAATCCACCGCTTGCTGTACCTGTTGTTTGACGGTTTCTTTCACGGTTTCTTCCAATCCTTGCATACCGGCGCCTTTGCGGAAAACGGGACGGATGACCGGATGCATAATGTCACCCGTGATACGCAAGGTTACGTAAACCTTCTCGAGTTTCCCGGGATTAACACCGATCGAAGCCAGCTTGCCCGAGAATTGCGAAATCCATTTGCCGGCTTCTTTTCCCAACATTTTCACGGGAATCACCATATCCCAATTAAAATCAAGTTTACGGTCGAGGCTGACGGTTCCGCCGAGTTTCGAATCGATTTGATTGATTTTAACATCAAAAGGTTTTACCTTCATCATTCCGTCTTCGATACGGAATTGTGCTTTGGCCGACTTGATTTCGGGATTTTGCAAGGCTTTCAATTTCAATATGCCGGCAACTTTTTTCAGGAAACCGGCGTTTTCGGGCTTGATAACTCCCGTGCTCATCAGCCCTTCCGCATCGACGGTGGAATAGACAGGTTGCATATTTTCGTCGAGGGACAAGCCGGTTTGCAAGTCGAGATTAAACAAACCTTTGATTTGTGCCAAAACCGGGGCGTATCGTTGCATCAGACTTAATGTTCCGGCGGCTTGATCCAAGCGGGCTTTTTGCATTTTCAGACGTAATCCAGAATAGGGTTTTTCCTTGGACGAATCGTAAGTTCCGGTGAGTTTCATTTCACCGCCGAAAGCTTTCATCAATATGCCGGACAATTCGGCTTTACGGTTCCTGACAACGACATCCGCTTTTACGTCCCGCAAATGCATATCCGAATAAATCACTTCGTCCGCACCGGCTTTCAAGCGGATATCCAAGCCTCCGGGAATACGAATCGCTTTGAGAGAGGTCGTATCCGCTTGGCTTTGGTCGTCTCCTTGAAGGGCGGTCAGTTCGTTGAAATCGATCACGCGGGAAGTATTGAAAAAACGTGCCCGGAGCAGACTGTCTTTTCCCGTGAAATAGGCCAGATAATTTTGCACGCCGCCGTGTATGTCGAAATCGCTTTTTCCGATTTGCATTTTCCAGGTATCCACTTGCCATTCGACGGGTTTTACCGAAGTTTTCAATTCTGAAATTTTTACGGGTACCGGCAAGGAATCGCTGCGGAAAAGGAAACCGGTCAGATTGAAAAATCCTTGGGCATCGATACGGTCCAAACGTTGTTTTTCCATATCGGACACGCGTGATTTCAAGGAAAAATCGGCTTTGAGGCGGCCTGCCAATTGTTTTATTCCTTTCAGCGGCAAGGATTTTGGAATATCTTCGAGATTGACATCAGCCTTAAAGGCGGTATTGACAAACGGATCGGACATCGGATGGCGGATATTCAAACGTCCTTCCACCGGGCTTCCGGCAATATTCATCGATATCCGGGGCAAATCGATAACCGTGGCGTCCAAATTTTTTCCGCCGGGGAAATCCACCCGGGTTTTGACGTTGATACCGTGAACATCACCGGGCAATTCCGGCGACTTGATTTTGCCGTTATCCACACGGAAATCGATATGGTATCCGGGATAATTCTGTTCGTTGTAAACACCGGCCACTTCTCCCTTCAAAGCGGCATTTCCGCGAATGTCGGCCTTGGGCAAATCGGGCATATAGGCTTCGGGAATCAAACTCATAAAAGATTTCAAATCGCCGCCGGGAGCATCGAAATGCAATTTCATATCGATATCGTCATTGGGTTTCATCTCGACATATCCCGAGGCGGACAAAGGCAAATCGTTGATTTTTCCCTGCCATTTTTTGATATCGAAACGTTGAAAATCGTTTGACAGCACGAAAGTATGCGCAAACTTGGCCCGGGTGTTGTTTAAATAGTGGATTTTATCGAAAATAACGTCCAAGGTATCGGCGGAGATATCTCCGGATACCGTATAAGTGCCGTTGCTTACCGAGACTTTTCCGTCGTAACCGGTGCCGGCAAGATAGGCGCGTAATGCCATTGAACGGTCGTCGTAGAGCAAGCGCAAATTTTTGGCCGCGATTTTTTCCAAATCCAATGAAAAAGGTTTCTCTTCTTCTGTTTTTGCGGTAGTATCGCTTGTTTTTACTATATCATAATTGGCTTTGCCGTTTTCCAATACCAATACCATAATATCGGCATTATTGACATAGATTTTTTTGATACGGTTTTCGCCTCTGAACAGTTTGATCAAATCCAGATTAAATCCCGTTTCACCTATACGCACGAGGGGTATGTCTTCGAAGTCGCCTTTGCCTGTGATACGCAAATTTTTTACGGAGAAATACAAATCGGGAAACGAATGAAACAGGCTCAGATCCACATCGTCGAAATCGAGGCGGGCGTTGAGATTTTCATTGGCCAATTCCTTGGCGCGGGACACGATTTTGTCCTTAAAAAAATACGGAACGGCCACCATTGCTCCGATGATGAGCACGATTAAAACCAATAGGGAAACCAGGATTTTTTTCATCGACGGATTTTTTCGTAAAATTAGCAATAAATCCGCAATGATTAGGGTTTGAAGGGATACATCAGGGCTTTGATCGTATGGAAACGGATACTGTCGCGACCAACGGGCTCATATTCCAGAAGGACTTGTCCCCAGACTTTACCGTCGGTGAAATCGGCGATAATCCATTTGTGATTGAGAATGCGTATCGAATTGATTTTCATTTTCCCGTACATACCTTGGTAGGGAATCAACGGATTGTCTTTATTTCCGTTGTTGGTTTCCAGCAAGCGGTTGGTGATAAAAGCGGACCAATCGTTTCTTTCGCCGGCGAATTTGTCGAGATAGTCCAAGGCCTGATCGTCGTTATCGAGGATAAAATTGCGTTCGTTTTGCAGTTGCGTCAGCAGTTTCCCGATGCTGTCTTCGGCGGTTTTGAGGCTGTCTTGGTATTTTCCGGCCCGGATTTCGGCTTTGGTTATCCCGCAGGATTTCTTTGCCAATTGTTTCGTAAGATATATCGATAAACCTGCCGTGAGCACAAATGCGGCGAGCAGAATCCAAACAAGACGTTTCATCGGGTCGGGGTTTTCGTCAAAGTTACATAAAGTAAACGGGATTTTCGAAGGCAATTTCCTACCTTTGCCGCACGTATGAATTGGACGGATTACAAAAAGGAGTTTAAGACGAATTTGCGTATCGGCTGGCCGGTGATGGTGGGTTATATCGGACAGGTTTTGGTGGGCCTGGCCGACAATATTATGGTGGGAAAACTCGGTCCTGCGGCGCTTGCTTCCATTTCTCTGGCCAACAGCACGATATTTTTTGCGATGTCGTTCGGTATCGGTTTTTCGGCGGGAATTACGCCCTTGGTTTCCGAGGCGCTGGGGATGAAAAACAAGGACAGGATTCACAAAATTTTTTATAACGGATTGATTTTGAACGGGTTAATGGGTATTTTACTCGTCGCGTTCATATATGCGTTGATACCTTTGCTAAAAACGGCGCACCAGCCGCCGGAAGTTGTTCGTATCGCCGTCCCGTATATCCGGATCGTAGGCATTTCGGTTTTTCTGGTAATGATTTTCCAGGCTATGAAACAATTTGCCGACGGTATGGGTTATACGAAAATATCGATGCACGCGATTTTGGTGACCAATATCATTAATATCCCCGTCAGTTACGTATTGATATACGGTGTATGGATTTTTCCGCGTTTGGAAGTTTTGGGCGCCGGTTTGGGAACGTTTTTCTCGCGGTTTATCATCATTCCGCTGTTTTGGTATTTCCTTGCCAAGGACGATCGCACCAAGGCCTTCGTCACTTCGTTGCCGCACAAAATTTGGGACGGCGGCATTATCAGGCGCATTGTTTCGTTGGGCATTCCGTCGGGATTTCAATCGATTTTCGAGATGGGCATTTTCACCGTCAGCGTGTGGCTTGCCGGCACCTTGGGGACAACGGCACAAGCGGCCAATCAAATTGCCTTGCAACTGGTTTCACTGACGTATATGGTTTTTTACGGATTGAGCGTAGCGGCAACGGTTCGTACCGGATACCGGCTCGGGAAAAAAGATTTTCCCGGCTTGCGTTATGTGGCCAAAACCTTGTTTGTTCAAGCGGCATTGACCGGCTTGGTGTTTACCGTGCTTTTCATTGCCTTGCGGCATTATCTTCCTTGGATTTACCTGAGCAAAAAACACGGCGGCCCCGATGTGTTGGAGGTGGCGGCCCTGGCTTCCGGGTTGTTGATCATTGCCGGTATTTTCCAGTTCAGCGACAGCCTTCAAATTACCTTGCAGGGCACGTTGCGCGGGATGCAGGATGTCAAAATCCCGGTTTTTTTTATTTTTATCGCCTACTGGGTAATCGGCTTCCCGGTATCCTGGTTGTCGTCCAAATATTTCGGTGTTTACGGTATTTGGGGCGGATTGTTGACCGGGTTGACCGTAGCGGCATTTTTATTATTTATACGTTTTTATTATCTTTCAAAAAAAATTGCGACTTATGAATAAGATGCCCAAATTTTTAATTGCCGACAACAGCGATTTCCCCGATGACATTTACGTCTTGCATACGGAATATCCGCGGTTTTTGTTGAATGTTGTCAGCGAAGAAGTGGAATGGTTGGACGATATTCCCGAGAAGGAAATCGAGGAAAACAAGGATGTTCTGGTGGATTTGGTCAATGAGGCGTTTCGTTATTACGATGAGGAGATGGCCAAATTCGAAGACGAATGAATTCCGCCGGTAAAAAGACGCTGGTTTTGGGGGCCGTTCCCGATCCCGGACGTTATGCCTACAAAGCCGTCAGCTTATTGAAAAAGAAGGGACATATGCCCGTTCCCGTAGGTATCCGGAAGGGTGAAATTGAAGGATTGCCGATTATTGCGCCCGAAAATTTCCGGGGAAAAGTCGATACCGTAACCTTATATATTTCTCCCAAACACCAGGACCAATATGTCGATTTTATTCTGTCCGCCGGTCCCAAACGTGTGATTTTCAATCCGGGAACCGAGAATGAAAAACTGAAACGGATTTTGGAACGAAACGGTATCGAAACCGTGGAAAATTGCACTTTGGTTATGTTGCGAACCGGCTTGTTTTGATTTAATAAGCGCTTATGAAAAAACAGAAGAAGAAAACCTTTTCGAGTTTCGAAGATTTGGGCGGTTTGGTCTATTCCACCGACCGCGAAACGAATGAACAAATACGTGAATCGAATCGCCGCAATACCGTTATCGAAGCCCGGTTTTCCAAAAAAGGCCGCGGCGGAAAAACGGCTACCGTCCTGAAAGGATTTCGTGCCGGGGACGAGGAATTGAAAACCTTGGCCAAAAAAATCAAATCCGCTTTGGGTGTTGGCGGCAGTGCCAAAAACGGTGAGATTATCATTCAAGGGAATAACCGCGATAAAATCATTGATTTTCTCGAAAAAGAAGGTTATAAAGTAAAAAAAGTCGGCGGGTAAAAACCTTGTTCCCTGACATTCCTATATTTGTGATTCAATTATTTTAAAATATGTATCCTCGGAATAAATATTGGAAACCCTTGGTGAGATTTTTACACGAAAAAAAATTGGAAGACCGGATTTTTATAGGACCCGAAGTGTTATTATACGAATTTCCCAAAGTGTTCCCTTATCAGATTTTGAAAGATATCGATTTGGACGCTTATGATTTCGAATACATCGTTTTTCATAAAAAATTACCGGAAGATTTGACCAACGATTTTTTGGATTTGATTGAAAGAGACTATAAACCCGTATGGGGCAATCATTTGTTTGTGGTCTATAAGAAAAACAGAAGTAAAACGGAAAAAATCAAGTCGCTCAAATACCTATTTTGGACCAATGTGAACTTAAAAAAATACAGAAAACCCGAACAAACCGGAAAACAGGGAATTCTCATTACCACGTATAACCGGCCGCATTATTTAAGAAGGTTGTTGAAACAACTAGAAAACCGCCCCGAAGAAATTTTGGTGATCAACGACGGTTCGGAACCGGAATTTATACAAGAATACGAAGCCATTAAAAAAGAATTTCCAAAGGTATCCTATATCGATAATATCAAAAACACGGGCTTGGTTTTTTCGCTCAACACGGGTTTTTCCTATTTTTTGGCCGATCCCGCGGTGGAATGGATTCATTACATTCAAGATGACGTAATATTGAAAGATAACTTTTTCGAAACGCTTGACAGGCTCAAAGACAAACGCGAACGACCGGTTTTGGCGGGAATTTACCGGGAACCGCACAAAATTTTCGAAAAGAAAGAAATAGCGGGAATTGAGGTTTATTTGCTAAGATCGGCACCCGCACAGCATTTGTTATTTCACAGACAATATTTGCAGGACAACTTACCCATACCCAATCCTTACCCGGGCGCCCCCAAAGCCGACAGGGGAAAACCCGGCCAAGGAGCGGACGAAGATTGGTGGCTACTGTCATGGTCGCCTAATTCCATTGTAAAAAAAGGAAAATTCATAATAGCCGTACCGGACCTTTGTTATACGGATGCCTTCGGCGAACAATCAACCTGGGATTATTAAGTTCATGAAAAAAATCGGTTTCAAAGAGTTACAAAATACGGTACTCGCCGGAAATTACTGTTCGGGTTGCGGCGTCTGTACGGCGCTTTCGGGCGGAAGTATTCAAATGCGCTTGGACAACAACGGTGCTTATGTTCCCGTGTTTAATTCAACGGAAGAGGAAGGAAATACCGTTTGCCCGTTTGCCGGTCATCAAACGGATTACAGAAAATTCGCCAAAAGGCTTTTCGATGCACCGGATTTGCGATTTAATCCTGATTTTGGCTACTATTTGAACATACGGGCCGGATACGTAATTAAAAATCATTATAGAAACAGAGGAAGTTCCGGCGGTAGCGTTACTTGGTTTACGGACAAGTTGCTCGAAGAAAAATTGGCGGATTATGTGGTGAGTGTGAAGGAAACACATTCGGATTATCCGAGATTTGAATATACAATCGGTTCGGAGAAATCGTCCAACCGGGAAACGTCCAAATCCAAATATTATCCCGTTACCCTGGAAAAATCTTTGGAATTCATCAGAAAAAATCCCGGGCGATATGCCGTTGTGGCTCTACCGTGTTTTGTAAAAGGTATCCGTCTTTTGCAGGAAAGCGATAAGATATTCCGGGAACGCATCCGGTTTGTTATCTCCATTTTTTGCGGTCATTTGAAAAGTACGCATTATCTGTCTTCGCTAATCAGTCAGTTCGGCGTGGAGGAAAAAGAAGTGGCACATTTTGATTTTCGCCATAAAATTCCCGGGAGAAAAGCTACGGATTACGGGACCAAAATCGTCATGAAAAACGGCAAGGAAATCGTCAAGCGAAACAAAGATTTGTTTGGTACGGATTGGGGCTGGGGTTTGTTTAAATTAAAAGTATGCGATTATTGCGACGATACCGTCGGCGAGTTGGCGGACATTTCTTTCGGCGATGCATGGTTACCGCGTTATGAAAACGACTGGTTGGGCACCAATATCATTGTAACACGCCGCCCTTTGGCGGAAGAAATTATCCGGAAAGCTGAAAAGGCAGGCGAACTGCACATTGAAAATATGACCGAAGCGGAACTTATTCAAAGTCAGGCGGGCGGATTCCGGCACAAGTCCGAAGGATTGGCTTACAGGCTGTACCTCAACCGGAAAAAAGGAAAATGGTCTCCGC
>CAYUQW010000063.1:0-7913 GCA_964446985.1 uncultured Flavobacteriaceae bacterium | reverse complement strand
TTTCCCCTTTACAAACCGCGCTTTTTCCATTACCTTTGTATAATTGAACACCGGATGTATGGATATTTTTCTCCGTGCCGATGCCTGGATGGCCCTGTTGAGTTTGACCGCCTTGGAAATCGTCCTTGGCGTGGACAATATTCTTTTTATATCCATCCTCACATCCAAACTGCCGGAACGTAAACAACAATCCCGCGCCAGAAAACAAGGGCTTTTTTATGCGCTCTTGGTCAGACTGTTATTTTTATTCGGCATTGGCTATATCATCCGTGCCACCGACCCTATTGTGCATATCTTTTCATTTGCCCTGAGTGCCAAAGATTTGATATTGCTTCTCGGCGGATTATTTCTTCTCTATAAAAGCACCAAGGAAATCCACGAAAAAGTCTCCGGTGAAGAAACCGCCAAAGAAATCAAACCGAAAAAAATCAATTTTTCCACGATTATTGTCCAAATCGTTTTGTTGGATATCGTTTTTTCCTTCGACAGCATCCTCACGGCCATCGGACTGACGGAACATATCGTTATAATGGCGGCCGCTATCGTTATTTCAATGATTATAATGATTATTTTTATCGATACCGTCGGCAATTTTATTATTAAACATCCCACATTACAAGTTCTCGGATTATCCTTTCTCATTCTTATAGGAACCCTCCTGATTGCCGAAGCATTCCATTATGAAATTCCCAAAGGCTACATCTATTTTGCCTTCTTTTATTCTTTTGTTATCGAATTGATAAATATGCGGTTACGGCCAAAAACATTGAACAATGAAACATAATACCTTGCACAAAAAAGGCACCTGCATCGAATGTGCCTACAAAGTGTACAAACCGGAAGAAATTATCCGTATTCTGGAAAACACCACCACGGGTGATCGCATCATCGATTTCGGATTGGACAAAATCCAAGAAGAGTATTTCGAAATTTATACCTATTTAAACGAGGACAATGAGAAGCAAAAATTGTATATTAACATTACTGATCTTTTTAACCTCCATTAATATCCGGGCGCAACAAATCGCCTTGCTGAAATACAAAGGCGGCGGCGACTGGTATGCCAACCGGCGGACATCCTTGCCCAATCTGATAGCTTTTGCCGATAAACACGGATTTTCCATCGACCCGCAACAGGCAATAGTCGAACCCGACAGCCCGGAAATTTTCAAATATCCCTTTGTTCACGCAACGGGGCACGGAAGGATTTTCTTTGACGATGCCGATGTAAAAAACTTGCGGAAATACCTCGACGGCGGAGGATTTTTGCATATCGACGATAATTACGGACTGGACAAATACGTCCGCAAGGAGATCAAAAAGCTTTTCCCGGAGGAAGAACTGAAAGAACTTCCCGCCGATTTCGAAATCTTCCACAACTTTTTCGATTTCCCGGGAGGCCTGCCCAAAATCCACGAACACGACGGCAAACGTCCGCAAGCGTTCGGTATTTTCCGCAACGGACGGCTCGTTTTGCTCTATACCTACGAAACCGATTTGGGCGACGGATGGGAATCTTACGAAGTACACCACGACCCGCCGGAAAAACACCTGGCCGCCCTGAAAATGGGCTTGAACATTCTCTATTACGTTTTTACACACTAACCACCGCCTATGTCAGGACGTTCCGTTGCCATTATCCGTATCCGACAACTCGTCCAAGCCCGGAAGCAACCGGTTTCGCTCCTGCGCGGACAGGAAATGAATCGTTTGCCCGTTATTGAAAACGCCTACCTGACCGTAGAGAACGGCATCATCACGGGTTTCGGAAAAATGGAGGATTTCCCCGGCGGCCAATACGACGAAATCATCGATGCGACGGGACGTCTCGTGCTTCCCGCTTGGATCGATTCCCATACACACACGGTCTTTCCCGCATCGCGATACGACGAATTTATCGATAAGATCCGCGGTCTTACCTATGAAGAAATAGCCGCAAAAGGCGGCGGAATCTTAAACTCCGCCAAAAAACTGCAACAAAAATCCGAAGAAGAACTGCTCGACAACGCCTTACGCCGCATACGCCAAATGATGCACTACGGTACCGGCGCTTTGGAAATCAAATCGGGATACGGATTAAGTGTCGAGGGAGAATTGAAAATGCTACGCGTAATAAAAAAGCTGAAAAACATTCTTCCCATACCCGTCAAAGCCACGTTCCTGGGAGCGCACGCCGTCCCGGAGAATATGACCCGGAAGGATTATATCAACCTGATAATCAACGAAATGCTTCCGGAAATCGCCAAGCAAAACCTGGCCGATTATATGGATGTCTTCTGCGAAAAAAATTATTTTTCCCCGGACGATACGGCACAATTGCTTTCCGCGGCACGGAAATACGGTTTGAAACCGAAAATACACGTCAATCAGTTTACGTCTTCCGGCGGAATTAAGGTGGCCGTCGAACACGGCGCCGTTTCGGTCGATCATTTGGAAGTAATGACCGGAGAAGACTTGGCGACACTGGAAAAAAGCACCGCCATAGCCACCGTTTTGCCCGGTTGTTCCTTTTTCCTGAACATTCCTTATGCCCCCGCCAAAGAAATGATACGTCGTAATATTCCCGTTGCCGTTGCCACCGATTTCAATCCCGGATCGGCACCGTCGTGGAATATGAATTTTATGGTCTCCCTGGCATGTATCAAACAAAAACTGACGCCGGAACAAGCCATAAACGCCGCAACCGTCAATGCAGCCGCCGCTATTGAAATATCACAAGCGGCCGGTCAAATCGCCGTAGGATATCCGGCAAGGCTCATCATTAGTGTTCCGCTGAATCATTACGGCGAAATTCCCTACTATTTCGGCACCAATCCCGTGGAAAAAACCGTCGGTTTTTCGGCTTCGGAGATTCCGGAACTATAAGCCCGGAATGTAAACGCCTTTGGGATATCTGACCTCGTAATGCAGGCGTAAAGTGATTTTCCCGCCCGGAGCCAAAGTTTTATCCCAGGTGACGATACCTTTCTCGTCCGTTGTTCCGCCGTCGGTCGTAACGTTTTTTACCGTTATTTTTTTGTCCATTGAAACGGGAACCCGGTCGCGAATGATAATATGCACCGGTTTTTTCTTGAAATTTTCGACGCTTATAACGTAGGTTCGTTTCACCGTAACCTTGCCGCCGGTCAAATTATATTGGTGATAGTTCTCCGTCCGTTTGTAATCCACTTTAATCTGCGGATCGATTCCGAAAGCCAACGCCATTTTTTCGGCATAGGGATTAATATTGGTTTTCCCGACATATCGCCCGGCGAAATACAACTGTGCATAACCGGGAATCAGATCGTATTGCGAAGGATTGTCGATTTTAACACGCAAAAAAGCCTGTCTGTTTTTGTAGGGAACCGCATAGTAAACATAATCCGCCGGAACTTCCAGAGTTTTCAAATGCAGAGTGGCCGGCACCCCCGACAACACGTTATAACGCCCCTTCAACGTATATTGAATGTCCACATCCGATTCTTCGGTCTCAACGGGCGTATATTCCATATTTTTTTCCGACGGTGCACTGTCCGCTTCGGCATAAGCCAATGCCACCACTTTTGTGCGACGGTAAACCGGTCGTTGACGAATATTCAGATAAAACGGATCCGGCTCGGGCAACTGCATATAATTGTGCGGTTGTAAGGTAGATATGTGCACCGGCACATTTTCCCAATCCAAACCCGTATGTTGCGTCACTTCGGCCTTCATTTCCCAGCTAAGCGGCCTATCCAAACCTTCGGTACGGACGATATAAACCGGTTTCCAGGAGACATTTCGCGTTAGGAATTTCAAGCGAAAATGTGCCCGTGTCTTTTCCGGAACCCGCAACCCGACAATCAAATCGACGGTTTTACTCGTATATTTTGCCGTCAAATCGGAAATTTGTTTTTTCAATTTGTCCCGTTGGTCCAGCAAAGGATTCATTTGATTATCCAGGTCAAATAGTTGTTTATCGATAGCCAGAATCCGTTTGGTATAATAAGCCGTATAATTTTTCAGATTGGTCAGATTATATTTATCCAGTTTGGCATTGACTTTTAAAATATTTTTCTCGCCTCTCAATGCCTCCTGCCGGGATTCCAAAGCATTTATTTTGGCTTCCAGTGTCGATAATTTCTTTTTTAAATCGTTGATTATCTTTTTGTTACGCTTATTAATAAGAAAATTATTCCTGAATTTCATATCAATAATTTCGGCTTTCCCCAGCCCTTCCAATTGCAGACTCTCCCGCACGAGATAAGGACTCAATCCCGGGAAAACCACCGATACGTTGCCGGCGGGCAAAAGCGTTTCGGCCGTGTAATCCAATTGTGCCGATTGACGATATACGGTTACCGATTGCAAATGCAAAGGGGCCTTTACCCGGTTTTGTTGGGCGTTCAACAAATAAACACCGGAAAATAGAAAAATCAAGAGCAATTTTTTCATAGAAAATAATTTTTGATGAAATTCAAACAAAAACGATGCCTAATGTACACCCATTGCCTCATAGATAGCTTTATTCTCCGGATCGAAAACGGCAAAAATAACCTTCTCGATTTCCGGATGTTCCGACAAATAGTCTTTCACCGTTTCGATGGCGATTTTGGCGGCTTCTTTTTTGGGAAACCCGTAAACGCCCGTGCTGATATTGGGAAAAGCAATGGTTTTGATACCGTATTCCGAAGCCAAACGGAGGCTGTTCAGATAGGCATTGCGCAAAATTTCCGCCTCGTTGTTTTGTCCGCCGTGCCAGACGGGACCGACGGCGTGAATGATGTACTTGGCCGGCAAGCGAAAACCCGGAGAAATTTTGGCTTCACCCGGACGGGCACCGCCGCATTTTCGACAATATTCCTTCAACTCCGGACCGGCCGCCCTGTGAATGGCACCGTCCACACCACCGCCTCCGAGCAACGACGGATTGGCGGCATTTACGATAGCGTCCACGCGCAGCTGCGTAATGTCTCCGTGAAACAATTCCGTCTTTTTCATTGACTTAAAGATACAAATCTTTTGTCAAATCGTCAAATTCGGGCGTTTTTCTTCCTTCCGGGTCAAATAAAGTCAACGTGCGTTTGGCATAGTTTCGACGAGCTTGGCGTGAAAAGAACCAAACGGTTCGTTTGACAGGTGCGTCCGGATGATCTCTGACGTCAATTTCCGACAACGGGAAAAGATGTACGGGATAGGCAAACTCCAATACTTCGAAACGTTTACCGGCCGGAAAAATAAAAGCCAAGCGCCCTTTGGGGGACAAAAATTTTCCGGCAAAAACAAATAAATCCCGTAACGGAAGGTTTCCGGCATTACGTGCCTGATTTTTTTCGTTGCCATAATGATAATTGAAGTAAGGCGGATTCGAAACGATTAAATCATACGGTGTCTCGGGGATAAAATCCTGCAAACGACCGGGAAAAATTCGCATCCGCCGGGCAAAGGGGGACAAACCGAAATTTTTTTCCGCCAATGAATACATTCCCGGCTCCGGTTCCAAGGCATCGACAATGGCCCCGGGAAATTTTTGAGCCGAAATCAATGCAATCAAACCCGTTCCCGTCCCGACGTCAAGAATTCGGCCGAATGCACCTTCGGCCAATGCGCCGAGCAAAACCCCGTCGGTATTTACTTTCAGCGGCGCACCGTCCTGGCAAACGGAAAAATATTTGAAACGGAAGACGTCCCGGCAATCACTCATCGGATTCATCCAGATACAAATTCACCAGTCCGTCCGGTGTATCCAAAATAATCTTTTGTTGATCCCTATCGACTTTTTCGATAAAAATATCTTTCACCGGCACCAAAATTTCTTTTCCCGAAGGATGTTTGATAATAAAATACGGTTGCGGCGCCATATCGTTGACTCCTTCAATAATTCCGATAGGACCGTGTTTTTTATCTTCGACGTCGAATCCTTGTATTTCGTGATAATAAAACTTGTTTCCGGTCAACTCGGGCAGGGAGTCCAAAGGAAGATACAGTTTCCGGCCTATCAGATTGGCGGTTTTATCAATATGATCGATATCCTCGAAACGCAATCGCAACAAATGCGATTTATGCAGTTGGGCATTATCAATAAAAAAAGGAACCAGTTCTCCTTTGATTTCCAGGAAAACCGATTCCAAATCTTCGTAAGTTTCGGGTTCGTCCGTATCGAGTTTTACCAGAACTTCGCCTTTGGTTCCGTATGGTTTGACGATTTTTCCGACAAAATAAGCATCGGATTTTTTCATACGAAAACCGGCTTATTCTTCGGCAGGTGCTTCACCTTGCGTTTGGCCGGACGTTTCTTCGCCGGCCGGTTCTTCGTTGGCTTCTTCGCCGGCTTGTTCAGCGGCCGCTTCGGCTTGCGCCTTGGCACGGGCATCGCTGTATGCTTGCTCGCGTTCCAATTCGGCTTTACGTTTGGCGTCTTTGGCCGCTTGGTATTTTTCGGTGAGTTTGCGCACTTTTTCTTCGTGGCGTTTCATCCACTCGGCGAAACGTTTTTCGGCTTCGGCTTCGTCAAAAGCCCCTTTGCGAACACCCACCATCAGGTGTTTTTTGTACAACACACCTTCGTATTTCAAAATGGCGCGTGCCGTTTCCGTAGGAATGGCACCGTTCATCAACCATTTGACCGCCGCATCGATATTGATTTTAATGTCGGCGGGTTGCGTCAAGGGATTGTAAGTTCCCAGCTTTTCGAGGAATTTACCGTCACGTTTGGCACGTGAATCGGCGGCAACAATCCAGTAGAAAGGTTTTCCTTTTTTTCCGTGTCGTTGTAATCTGATTTTTACAGGCATAATTTGCGTTTTGTGAGGTTCCCGACCTCGGTTATTGTGCCCGCAAAAGTACGAAAATATTTTTTTTGAAAAAAATGCTTGACAAATGATTTTTTTTCCATAAATTTGCAACCGCAATAAACACCTCGGTACCTTAGCTCAGTTGGTAGAGCACAGGACTGAAAATCCTGGTGTCCGCAGTTCGATTCTGCGAGGTACCACCCGGCCGCCGAAGGCGGCCTTTTTTATTTGTAAAAGGCAAGCGAGGACAAGTCCCGACAAAAATCATTTTTCCATATCAAAATTTCCCTTAGTTTTACGTTGACAAATCAAGAAAAGTATGAAGAGTTTGATTGTTGGAGCCAACGGGCAAATCGGAACGGAATTGACCAAGACCCTCAATAAACTATACGGAAAAGAAAATGTTGTTATAGCCGATATACGCGAGAATAAAGAGAGTCAAAATACTTTTTATTTACTGGATGCGACGGACAAAGATGCTGTTCGCCGTATTCTGACCGAAGAAGGAATCGACACGGTTTTTCTGATGGCCGCCATTCTTTCGGCAAAAGCCGAAGAAATTCCGATGAAGGCCTGGCATGTCAATATGGATGCGCTTTTCACCGCCTTGGAATTGGCGCGCGAAGGACATATCAAAAAACTCTTTTGGCCCAGTTCCATTGCCGTTTTCGGGCCGCATACACCCAAAAAAAATACGCCGCAATTTACAGTGACGGACCCCGACACCGTTTACGGAATTTCCAAACTTGCGGGAGAACGTTGGGCTGAATATTATTATGAACGATACAAGGTTGACGTCCGAAGCGTTCGCTATCCCGGCATTATCAGTTGGAAAACTCCTCCCGGCGGCGGCACAACGGATTATGCCGTGGAAATTTTCCACGCCGCCCTCAAAGGCGAAACTTTTGTCAGTTATATTGCGCCGGACGAACGTCTTCCCATGATGTATATCGACGATGCCATCGATGCCACGGTTCGATTGATGCAAGCCGACGGAGAAAAATTACGCATACGTTCATCGTATAATTTGGCCGGTTTCAGCGTTACACCTGCCGAATTGGCCGAAGGAATCCGCCGTTATATTCCCGGTTTTCATATCGAATACCGCCCCGATTTCCGTGAAAATATCGCCGCCACTTGGCCCGATTCCATCGACGATTC
>CAYUQW010000062.1:0-7914 GCA_964446985.1 uncultured Flavobacteriaceae bacterium | reverse complement strand
CGTTTATTGGCTTCCTTAATGTATTTTTCCAAGGCCATTGTCATAGAAGGCGTTTCCTTGGAAGGGGCTTTGATGTCCACGCGCAGGTTATGGTCCAAAGCGGCCTGATAGGTATTGTTACCGAATACGGCAATGCGCGTGTCGTTTTGTTTGAAATCGGGGAAATTCTTGAAAAGCGATTCAATTCCCGAAGGACTGAAAAATACCAGAATGTCATAATAGACGTCGGCCAAATCGGATAAATCGCTGATGACGGTGCGGAAAAACATTCCGGATTTCCATTTGATACCCAAATCGTTGAGCAACTGCGGAACCTGCGGTTTCAATTTATCCGACGAAGGGAGCAGAAATTTTCCGTTAGGATATTTTTTGATGATTTCCGCCAAACTCTTTACCGTTCCGTCGCCGAACAAAATCCGCCGCTTGCGGTAAACGATATATTTCTGTAAATATTTGGCAATGGCTTCACTGGTGCAGAAATACCGGTGTGTGTTGGGAATGGTATAACGCATTTCCTCGGCAATGCGAAAATAGTGATCTACGGCCGTTCTACTGGTAAATATGATGGAATCGTAATCGGTCAGATTGATTTTCTGGCGTCTTACCTCCTTGACACTGGCTCCTTCCACGTGGATGAACGGACGGAAATCCACTTTTACCTTTAATTTTTTGCTCAAATTAAAATAAGGTGATTTCTCGTTGGTAGGAGCGGGCTGGGACACCAAGATGCTTTTGACTTTCTTTATCAGCGGTTTTTCAGCGTTGCTCATAGATGTTGCGTTAGCAGGGAAATTCCTATCGAAAAAGGAATAATTTCCGTGATGCAAAGATACAAAATATTATAAAACGGCTTGATGTGAAACTCTTGCACGGCAATACGCCACTCGGTATAAAGATAAACGGCATAAAAATACAACGCCGGCAGCAGAAACAAAATCAACTTGATTTTGAAAGGCCAGGAAACGAAATAGAGGAAAAACAACAGAAAGGATGACCAAAACACGAAATAAAAAGCATAAATGGATTTGAGAAAACCCAGATACAGAAAGTTTTCGTTTTTCAGCCGGAACAAAAGCACGGCCAAAATGGTCAATAAAAAAAAGACAGCCGCCACGCCGGCAATTAACCAAGGCGAATACGGCCCGGGCCTACGGAAATCGAACCACAGGAGAATCAGCAGGGAAAAGAAATAAAATATGATGTTGGCCGTCAAACGGTAGGTGGAAAAAAAGCGTTTTGACCGGGAAATGGTCGAACGGAACAAAGCTTTCGGATTGAATATATTCAATTGAAAATCATAGGGATAATAATATTTCAGGAAAATAAAAACAACCCACAACAAAGAAAAAATGCCGATAACGGAAAAAACATTGGTTTGACTAACGATATGGTATTGCAGCGTCATTGCAAGGTTTATGTCAAAACAAAGATAGAAATTCTTTTCCTGCCGGAAAGAAAGCGGGAAAATTGCGTATTTTGCCGGCGTGAAAATCAGTGATATTCTTATCGATTGGTACAACGCAAACAAACGGGATTTGCCTTGGCGCAGGACTTCCGATCCGTATCTCATTTGGCTGTCGGAAATAATGCTGCAACAAACACGCGTGGATCAGATGTTGCCGTATTACGAGCGGTTCGTTTCGCGCTTTCCTAGCGTTTTTTCACTTGCGGAAGCCGATTTGGACGAAGTGTTCAAATACTGGGAAGGCTTGGGCTATTACCGCCGGGCGGAACACTTACACCGGACGGCACGAATCATAGCCGGCGAAAGACAAGGCCGTTTTCCTTCAACCGCCAAAGATTTGATAAAACTTCCGGGCATAGGTCCTTATACGGCCGCCGCAGTGGCTTCCTTCGCTTTTGGCGAAGCGATACCGGTGCTCGACGGAAACGTAATGCGTGTTTTGGCACGACTTTACGGCGAAGAAACGCCCGTAAACACCGAAGCGGGCAAGAAAATTCTGACGGAAGCGGCGGAAAAACTTCTCGACCGTTCGCAACCCGGCTTGTTTAACCAAGCCGTTATGGAATTCGGGGCTTTACAATGCACGCCGCACCATCCTTCCTGCAACTCGTGTCCCTTGGCCGGCCGATGCGCGGCTTACGCAACGGGAAAAACCGCCATGCTACCGGTAAAACTGAAGAAAAAGCCGCTCCGGACGCGTTATCTGCATTATGTCATACACATCCGGAACGGCGGCATTGCCGTGCGGCGAAGAATCGGAAAAGATATCTGGAACGGACTGTATGAATTTCCTCTAATGGAATTGCCCGGCGAAGAAGCCGTAACCAAAGTGCGTCAAATTCTCTCAAAGCGTTTCGACAATCCGGCCGAAGCATTTGTTTTGATCGGACGGCGCGTGCATTTGCTGACGCACCAACGTCTGAAATTGTATTTCTGGCGCGGGAAAGTATCGTCAAAGGAAGCGGAAATAATTGATTTACAAAAAGTTTCTACCTTAGCCTTTCCCGTTCCGTTAAAACGGTTTTTGGATAATTATTTGAATATACCTAACTTTGACAATGAAAGATAATCCCATATTCGAATACAAATGAACGGAACACTCAACAAAGTAATGCTCATCGGAAACCTGGGAAGAGACGTGGAAATTCACTATTTCGACGACGGGCAATCGGTTGCACGTTTTCCCATTGCCACTACGGAATCCTATACGGATCGCAACACGGGACAAAGAATGGAAAAAACCGAATGGCATAATATCGTTGTTCGCAATAAGCTGGCCGAAATTTGTCATAAATACCTCAAAAAAGGCGACAAAGTTTACGTGGAAGGAAAAATCCGCACGCGCGAATATACCGACCGCGACGGTCAAAGACGGTTTGTTACGGAAATCAATACGATCCAATTATCGTTTCTATCACCCCGCCGCACCGATGATAATGCCGCAGCGTCAAACGGAATGAGCGCTCCTGCTGCAAAACCCGAAGCAACCGGCGATAAGGAAAACGGTCCTTCCATTGCCGAAAATCAAGAAGACAACGACGATCTCCCCTTCTGAAATATTATCTAAACAGCCGTAATGGAAAGCGACAGTATCCCTCCGGATTTGTGGCAACCGGTTTTGAATACAGGCATTGTTCTGGTGCTTCTGGTATTATCGGCACTGATTTCCGGTTCCGAAGTGGCTTTTTTTTCCTTGAAAGAAGACCCGGCATTCGACCCGCACGACAAGAAAAACGGTCTTATCGGAAAATTATTGAGGAAGCCCCAGGAATTATTGGCCGCCATATTGGTATCCAACACTTTTGTCAATATCGGTATTGTTATCGTAACCGACCGGCTGGCGGATCAATTGCTTGCCGGAATGCCCGAGCGCATTCGTTTTCTCGTAAAAATCATCGGAATTACGGCTATCATTCTGTTTTTCGGTGAAATTCTACCCAAAGTTATCGCCACAAGAAACGACTACCGCTTTGCCAAAACCACAGCGCCGCTTATCAATTTTCTGGAAAAACTATTCTATCCCGTCATCAAACCGATGGCACGGATCTCCTCACGACTGAAAAAACACTTGCGCAAGGAAAATCACGCCTTATCATCCGAAGATTTGACCCACGTATTCGAAATGACCAAAAAAGAAGCCACCGGCGAAGAACGCAAATTGCTCTCGGGCATCATTTCTTTCGGCAATACGGAAGCAAGGGAAATTATGAAACCGCGGATGGATATTTTTGCCGTCTCCGTTGACGAGCCTTACGAAAAAGTCATCCGGGCCGTTCGTGAAAAAGGTTATTCGCGCATACCGGTTTACGATAAAGACTTGGACCATATCGTGGGGATTTTGTTGGTCAAAGACTTGCTTTCGCATCTGGACAAAAAGGATTTCGATTGGACCAAACTCCTACGCAGGGCTTTTTTCGTCCCCGAAAATATCAAACTGGACGACCTGCTAAAAGAATTTCAGAAAAAACGCATGCACCTGGCTATTGTGGTGGATGAATACGGCGGCACCTCCGGGCTGGTTACCTTGGAAGATGTGATGGAAGAAGTGCTCGGCGAAGAAATTCGCGACGAATATGACAAGGAAAATTTGCCCTACAAAAAACTCAATGCCAACACCTATTTGTTTGACGGGAAAACCCCTTTGAAAGATTTTTACAAATATATGAAGCTGACGCCCGAACAAATCGAAGCTTTCGAAATGCACAAAGGGCCCTCGGAGAGTTTGGCGGGATTTTTCCTGGAAATCAACGGGCATTTTCCGGAAATCAACGATAAAATACGGTTTGAAAATATGGATTTTATCATCAAAAATATCGACAAAAACCGTCTGGAAAAAATTCAGATTGTAACGAAATGAGAAAAAACCTTATATCGGGATTGCTACTGATTTTTCTTATGGCGAGTTGTCACAGGGATAACTACGTTCCCAAACCGCGCGCCTTCTTACGATTGGAATATCCGCCCCATCGATATGAGAAAATTTCGGCTGATTTTCCTTTCACCTTTGAGAAATCCGTTTTCAGCCGTTTGGAAATCAAATCCGATACCACCTTCAATCTTTATTATCCCGGTATGAAAGCCCGGATTTATATGACCTACGCGCCCATCCGGCATAACCTGAAAAAATTGATGATAGACGCCGAGAAACTTACCTATAAACACGCCATCAAGGCCAATGATTTTATCACACGCGATTTTATCAATAAATCCGCCCGCGTATATGCCCGCTTGAATTTGGTAACCGGCAACGCCGCCTCTCCCTTACAATTTTATCTCCACGACAGTTTGCATCATTTTGTAACCGGCTCGCTCTACTTCCGCGCCGTACCCAACTACGACAGTATCCGGCCGCCTTTGGAATATCTCAAAAAAGATGTCAAACATATGCTGGAAACCTGGCAATGGAAATAAAATATTTGCCTAATCCGAATGGCTTACAATTATTTATCGCAAAAACCTTAGCATCCGGCACTATTTTTATCAAAAATCAATTTTAGATTTCGAATTTTTTATTATCTTTCATTTTACAAACTTCGACTATGTATAAGTCATACGCCGATACGGCCAAAGAATATTTACACAATATCGACAGGAAAGGCTTGCCTTATGCTTCGGAACATTTGCACCGTTATTTGATCCGGACCAAGAAAGAATTCAAGCCCGAGACCATTACCGGGCGCATACATCATATCGGCAAGGAATTGGGAAAACTCCTGAAAAACCGTAAGGACAAATTCGATTTGTTGCGTCAATTGTGGCGATACGAAACCGTGCAGGAACGCATTTTGGCCATCGATGCAATGTCGGTTCTCTCGGATGAATATCCCGGAGAAATCAAAGATTTTCTGGTGGAAATGGCCGATGATATGCACAATTGGAAAATATCGCTGCAAATGGCTATGCGCATTATCTCCCACTTGGTTATCGATAATCCCGAAGAACTGTTCGTCATCCTGAACCGTTGGATGGAATCGGATGATGCGCTGAAAAGACAAATTGCAATGTCGTGCATTCCCGCCTTTATCCGTTCGCGCGAAAAAGATATCGACAAGGCGCTGGATTTTATCAACAAAGGAATGGAAGAAAAAGACGGCAAAGTTATCAAAGCGGTGGCCTGGGCCATCCGTGAAGTTTCCAAAAAAGATCCGCAGAAAACATACGAGTTCCTGCGCAAATGGGCGGCGAACGATAATTCCTATACCAAGAAAATCATCGAGCAATCCGTCAAATATCTGCCCGAAGACAAACAACGGGAAATTTTATCGGCATTAGGCTAAGGCAGAGTCATTACCGCACGATACCAATCGGTGCCGAGACGAAAATAATGTTCGGATTCCGGAATAAAACCCGCTTCCTTCAAAGCCAAATCCTGCCGGCGTGTCAGGTTGCAACCGTCAGCGAAAGGTCGCCAAACCGGATTGATCCATTTCTGGAATTTTCCGTAGAACGTATCTCCGGAATGTATGTGTTCCAATACCAGTAATTTTCCTTGCGGTTTCAGTAATCGAGCGTAAATGTCAACGGTCTTTTGCAAATCCTTTACCGTGCAAAGCACCAGCATTGATACAATGAAATCGAATTTTCCGGGGAAAGCGGGATGATCCGGTACTTGCTCTATACCTATATTATATAACCGGATATGCTTTTTTCCCAAGGCTCTTTTCCGGGCCCGCTTGAACATCGGCACGGAAGGTTCCACGGCAAATACTTCGACTCCGGAAGGATAATAATTAAAATTTACACCCGTTCCCGCACCTACTTCCAAGACTTTTCCGCCGGTTTTTTCCAGCAAAAAACGTCGATGCCGGCCAAGACTTTTCTCCAATCCTTCCATAAAAGGATCGTAAAACAGGGCCATTACTTTTCGGTATTGCTCGCGTATCAATAGTTCCGGATATTTTGTTGAAATTCTTTCAATGCTTCGGCAATGCGTTTTTGCACTTCGGCCGGATTATCGGGATAGGAAGGATAGGCAGGCTCTTTGCCCGGGAAGAGTTCCATAAACAAAGTTTGCGAAGGGAAAGCGAATTGAACGCCCAGCTTGTTGGCCAGTTCCAAAATCCCCAGCAACAAGGTATGCCGCGCGTGCATTTCCTCGCCCCAATCTTGTGTTTTGAAATAAACATTGAGCAAAATGTTGAGGGAAAAATCACCGTATTCGATAAATTCCACATTATACGGACGCACATTATAGGGCGTATGATCCGAAGAATTTCGCGTAACCGGATGGATTTCGATCAACTGTTTGATTCCTTCGACGAAGGCTTCGATCAACTCCGGTGGCGTATCGTAGCGAATGCCCAATTTGGTTTGATAGCGGCGATAGACGCGTTGACCCATATTGTTGACCACGATTTCGGCCAGTTTACTGTTGGGCACTTTATAAACCGTCGTATCCGCCGCACGGATATTGCTGGAACGGAAGCCCACTTCCTCGACGCTGCCTTCCACGCCTTCGAAAGCAATCCAATCGCCGATACGGAAAGGTTTGTCAAGGAAAATGATAAAAGTGCCGATGAGATTTTTGATCGTATCCTGCGATGCCAAACCGATGGCCAAGCCGCCGATGGATACACCCGCCAAAACCGTTTTGGGATCCGCGCCGAAAACAATCAACAGTTTAAAGGCGCCGAAAACCAAAATGATTGCCTTCAAAGTGTTGCGCAAAATCGGCGTCAGTTGGTCGTCCAATTTACTTTCCGTTTGTTCGGCATACTTTCTGTAAAAGGAAATGAACACGTCCACCAAACGGATAAACACCCAAATCCAAAAAACAATCACCGCCACTTTCAGGCCTGAGATAATAAAAGCGGAGACGGAAACGGGCAACAGCAAACTCGGCAACAATTTTTCTATGAACACAACCGACACCAGATAGGAAAGCGGATTGGAAAATTGATCCAAACGTTTGTCAATCAACTCGGCCAAGCGGAACGAATCGCTCGTCAGTCGATTTTTGAGAAATCGAAGAATACGGTAAAAAAGTTTTTTGAACAAAATATGCAGCACATACGCAACCAGCAACAACAATAACAAACCTATCCACTGCCACCATTCCAAGCCCAAAAAGGTGTTATGCAAAACAGGCGGAATATATTTGTGTGTAAAATCGATGCCGTACGGATAAATCGAAGCGAACAAAGCATCGACGGCGGCGACGGTTTCCTTGGAATAATACCAGCGGTTACCGTATTTTTCCACATAAACCTGCGGCAGACGCAACGGAAAAGGTTTATAGGCGTGGCGGGGAATTTTAAAATACACGCTGTCGGTATAATCCGGATCCGAAGGCACGTTTTTATAATCGATCACCAAGCCTTTGCCTTGATAGATATATTTCAGTTTTACGGCTTTATCCAGCGCTTGCTTGCCGTGTAATCCATAGATGGTTTGCGCCGATATTTCCGGATGATAATTTTCCGGTTTCAGATTTTCCAAATGCGTATATA
>CAYUQW010000061.1:2052-8112 GCA_964446985.1 uncultured Flavobacteriaceae bacterium | reverse complement strand
CCTTCCATTCCGAACATATTGGCCCCGCGAAAAGTACAACTGTCCAAAATGGCGTCGTTTACCTTTACGTGAAATAAGCGGGCCTGGTCAAAATTGCTTCCTATTAAATTGGAATGACTAAAATCCGTCCATCGAATATCCGAAGCCCTGAAATCGGATTTTATCAAATTACAATTTATGGCATAAGCCGAACGCATCGTAACCCCGCGCATATCCAGATAGGGAATATCGCGTCCTTCCCAGTAAATCGTATCCATCTTTTTTCCGCGGAAATCGTCCCAAGGCTGAGGCCAAGGTATCACTCCTTCATACCGTTGCCCTTTCACGTGCGGGGGAGCTTTATGCATAATGGAGTCAATCTCGTCGTCGTGGAGAAAATTGGCTAATTTTTTGATATGCGTCGTATCCGATTCAATATTCGTATTGCTACCGGAAAAACGGCAGGAGAACGGCATTCCAACCAAGAGAAAAACGCCTACCGAAACAATCAACGAATTTTTGAATAAATTCTTAAACCACATCATGCCTGTTGAAATAACGGTTGCCCAATAAAGCAAAAACGAAGCCCAGAATCGTGGGATATAATAGGGAAAATATGATAAAAGTCGTCCGGCTCACCGTATCCAGAATGTAGTAGGAAACCGGCCCCAGAACCGTTAACTTGGGATCGAATAAAATAAGACTCCCCGTACGGAAAACTTGTAGCGGATTGAATAATGAGGCAATGATAACCGCTTCGGGATTGATTCGCCATTTGAGCATTAATCCTATCAACAGAATATCCATAAACGCCACCAAAAAAATCCATATCATAAACGAAATGCCCAATGCGTTTTCCTGTGAACGGCTGCGTGAGGAGAGGTACATACTCAATCCGAGGAAAAAGAAAATCATCGCGGCAAGCAAGCCCGTATAAAGGAAAAACAAATCCCAAGGGATATCCAAATGTTTGAAAGATCCCCAAACAATCGCCCCGAGCATAGCCACGACGACGGGCAGATAAATCACCACGAAACGGCTGAGAAATTTGCCCCAAAAATATTGCGAAAAAGATATGGGAACCGACAAAGTATATTCCAAAACACCGTTTTCCTTGTCACCCACGAGCGAGCGGACGGTGGAAATCAGCACGTAAATGGGCAATATGACCATACTCACCTGCATATAGGTTACCATCAGACGACTCAAACCGACAAAACCGATCACCTGTGATTCGGTGATACCGGTCAGAATCATTGTTGCTACGAAAAGAGCAAAGAAAATCGTATATGCCCAAAAAGATTTACTACGTAAATTTTGCCGGATATCCGCCCTGAAAATTTGCCAAGTTCCTTTATTTATTAGCGCCATTTGTTCTCTTTTTTTGATAATCAAGCCTTATTTTCCACCTCCGCATTTCCCGGAGCCGCATTTTCCTTCGCCGCATTTCATTTCGCCCCCGCTCACGGACATTTTGTGTTTTTTAATAAATTCGGCCCGCTTGCTGATACCTTTATTGATCCTGTCCAGAACTTGTTCGAAGGTATATACCTCTCCGGTATCGGGCTTTTTCTCCAATGCTCCGTAGCCGTAACCCATCGGTGTATCGTCTCCGTAACGGTAATAGGCTTTTTCGGCATCGATCCACTTGCCCGTTTCGGCATCGCCTATCCAAATTTTATATTTTTTGCCTTTCCACGTATTGAAATCCCCGTCGCGTATGTCTTCGGCCAAACAACCTATATCGTCATACCAGCGGACTTCACCGTTCTCATTGATTGCCTGCAGATTATAATTCGGATTATCCAATCCCATTTTGCAGACATGGCACACATAGCGATCCATATTCAACGGACGCGGCGAAAAATCGACTTTCTTGCTGCAGGAAAGAAGGATAAAAGCTGTCAAAAGTCCCAATACTATCTTTTTCATAACCGGTTTTTTTTTAATTTAAACGTTCATCTATCGTAACATTGCCCAAATCCATTTCGATAACCCTGTTAATCAAATGCCGGATTTCATCCGTACGGTGGCTGCTTATCAGCATTACACTGTCTTCGCGGTAATTTTTCAGTATGTCGAATAAAATCACCCTGGCATCGGGATCGAGATTGGCCGCCGGTTCGTCCATCAGGAGAATTTGCGGGTTGTGACCCAATGCCAATGAAACCAGCAATTTCTGTTTCATCCCTCCCGAAAGTTTCAGGAAAGGTTTGCTCAGGTGATTACGCACATCTAGATTTAGTTTTTCGGCCAAATCGATATAAATTTGCTTATCGACACCGTAAATCTCCGAGAAAAATTCCATCAATTCCGCCACGGTCATTTTCAAAGGCGGCGGCAACTGCGGCACAAATCCCACCTGCTTGAGGATTTCCGTACGGTCGGTACGGGGATTATGCCCCAATACGCGCAGAAATCCTTCATACGTGTAAAGCCCGATTATACAACGTATCAAAGTGGTTTTTCCCGCACCGTTCCTTCCTATCAACGCCACTCTGTCCCCGGCGGAAAAAGTCAAATTCAACCCGTGCAAGATTTCCGTCGGTCCGAAACTTTTGACCAGATTTTCTATTTTTATGACTTCACTCATTAACCTAAAATTTTATCGGAATCCCTCAAACCGTAACTCAACGCATTCCCCGGACAAGCATCGATACAGAGACCGCATTTGGTACAATCGCCGCCCGTGTAATGCACTTCCCGCGTAGCCGCCCCGCGCTTGACAAACCATAATTCGTGCGGGACAAGACATACGTCCTGGCAATCGCGGCAATGACCGCATTTGTCCAATTCGAATTTGATATTTATAGGCGATAATTCACCCACGAAACTGTACGTAACGCCGATGGGACAAACATAGCGGCACCAAAAACGTTTGATACCGAAAATTTCGTACGCCAACAATAAGACAACCCACAATAAAGCCAATCCCGGTCCGTAGATAATGGCACGGGATAAAATACCGACGGGATTGAGATTTTCAAAGACCAATTCGGATGTCAATAATGCCAACAAGATGAAACCTACCCAAAATACATATTTAACAGTGATATCGTAGGTTTTCTCTTTGATTTTTTTCTTTTTGACAAAATAATCGTGAACCTTTTCACCCAATTCGGCAAAGAAATGATACGGACATACCCAGGAACAAAAAGCACGCCCGCCGACAATCCAATAAAATACCAAAATGGTGGTGAAACCCGTCCAGAAATTGGTTGTCAAATGGGATATGTAATGATGCGTAGCACCGATACTCAATTCCTGTAACGAGTTGAACGGGTCCATCAGATACAAACCCAGCAAGCGCGAACCGCTTAACGAACCTTCCAGAATACCCAGGTCAAAGGTAAACGAAATGACAAACAGGAGATTGATAAATATCAAAAAGGCCCACCGCCGGTTACGCCACGTATGACGACCTTTGGCCCGGTCGTGCCATTCTTTATAAGTGATGCCTTCCTTCATAAAAGGCAGCTGATCCTTTGTTTTGGCGGGCAGGGGTTTACGTTTTTTATCCCCGTGTAGAAAATCGTATATAAAGGCCATAATTTTTCGTTTTTTAGAGTTCAGCAGGTTCAACAACAATTGCTTTGGGATCGGTGGGACAAACCATTTCACACACACCGCAACCTACACAACCTTCCAAAACCTTGGGCACCTTGGTACCGTCACCTTTTTCTTCCATGACGATGGCATCTTTACCCAAAGGACAATACACGGCACACAGGTCGCAGATTTTGCGATCCACGTGAATTTCATCGGTATGAACCCGTTCGGTTTTTCCGGGCGGACGCAATTTTGCCCGGTGTTTTGTTAACGGCCCTTTATAACCTTTTCCGTGAACGGCAAGACATTTGCCGGGATCAACCTTGGCGACACCCAGTTTATAGGCGCGCTTCATCGCATAAATTTGCACGGTAAAAGGATTGACATTGGGGGGCAACTTATTGTTGTATTTGGCATACAAAGCTTCCACGGCCTTTTCTCCCGCCTCTCGAAAAACGGGAAAATGCAATGCCGAGGTGGGACAAGTTTCGGCACACTGAATGGAATCACACGAGAAATCACAAGCCTGCACGTCCGCATCTATGTAGGGCGTACCGTAAGCCAAACCGTGATTCCAGTCGGCCAGTTTGATGGCTCGCACAGGGCAGATTTGCACACACAAACCGCATTTGATGCAGGCAAAAAGGAAATCTTCTTCGGCAATGGCTCCGGGCGGCCTGAGATAACCTGCGTCCCGGATAGTGCGTTTTTTCTTTAACCAAAAAGCGACACTTCCTACGGCCGACAAGGTGACCACCGCCGCTGCCGACGCTTTCAGGAATTGTCGTCTGTTCAGTTGTCCGTCAGTTGTTCCCATCGTATAAAGCTTTAAAAGGGTGATGTTCTTTCTTGTATCTTTCGAAATTAAAAATAGGCTTTTTATCCTTCAAAATGAAGGTCGGCTTGGAAAACGGGGCCAATTTTTCCAAATAATCGAGCAAAGACAAAATCGGCGCACCGTAGAAAAATTTTACATCTTTATTGAAACGCCACAAACGGGCGTGGTATTCATATAAACGATAGGGAAAATCGCCGATATTATCCCCGTCCTTATCATAGCCTTCGTAATCGTCCCAATAATTACTAATCCATTTGTTCAAATACTCTCCGCCGCCACCTTGAACGTAAATTTGTTGCAAGTTATCGTGAAAAAAATTGTGAGAAAAAACATTTCCCTCCTGTTCTTTGAGAAACTCAATACCCGTATTACAAAAAGCTATCTCATTTCCTTCAATCGTATTGGTTTTCCAAGGGACAAAAGGAGATACGTCGATGTACATTCCACGTGCCGAATAGAGAAAACGATTCCTGAGAATTTGATTGGACGATGTTTCCTTCATCCCTAAACACATCCCTGTTACTCCTTGAGAATTTTCAATCACATTATCATTCATAATAGTCTCTTCGCTATACATAAGGAAAACCCCTACGGATGAATTGAGGAAATGGTTAAACGAAATCCTGTTGTGATGCGAATACATAAAATGAATACTATACCGGTTACCGTCGCCGCGATTTCCTATAAATTTATTATCGGAGGAATACCATACAACGGCATCCCTTACTTTATGCCAATAATTTTCCTGAACAGTATTAAAGCGCGAATACCACAAACGTATGGCATCCCCTTTCATTCCTTTTGTCTTTGAAGCGATGGAAGTAATGTCATTATGAATAACCAAACCGTGTGTTGACCAAAAAATATCGACACCGAAAAGTGTCTCACGGATTTTATTATTTCTGATTACAAAGCCGTTCTGCTTTTTTACCTTTACGGCACAATCCACATTCACGGGGGAATCGCCCGAATCGGTAATCAGGCAATTTTGGATTGTTACGTCCGGTGCTTCGATATACACTACGGAAAGCTGCTTATTGCCTCTTATGGTGGCATGTCCCTGTCCGTCAATGACAACACCTTCGGTTTTGATGTGTACGGGTCCTTGATAAACGGCTGCCTTGAGGCGTAAAGTATCGAAAGGTTGTAATTTATCTACCAATGGTTGTAAGGGAATTACGGGAGCGCCTGCCGGCGCTCCCGTAACCGGTTTTTCCAAACCCGGTTTGTATCCGCCCAATTGGGCGGACAACAAAACGGGGAAAAATAGTAATATGCTAAAAATTCTCCTCATAAAATCACATCAAGCATTATGATGCAGATTTATTCAATTTAACGAATTTATTTTTGAAGGCAATAGAAACCAACAAGAGAATTGTTCCGATAAGCCCTACAATAAAACCTGTATCGGGATAAGATGAAGTTGTAAATTGTGCCACTTTTCCTTCACCGAAAACCGTAGGCATAAACGGCTTGATACCGCTGAAAGCACCGCCGCCATGCAAACCGAGATGGTGACCGTACCACCAAAGATAATAAATGTATATGCCGAGGAAATAAAAAGGTGTTAGGGAAACAATTATGGCCAGCCAGGAAAGTTTTTTGTTGGGTACAACCAAAAACAAAATTCCCAGCAAAGCCAAAAAGATAAAGGCATAGTGAGCATTACGCATAATCTTGTCCAAGGTTTTCAA
>CAYUQW010000061.1:0-1952 GCA_964446985.1 uncultured Flavobacteriaceae bacterium | reverse complement strand
CTTTGTTATTAGAAAATCAAACCTGTCAGGTCTTAAATTATTAAAAAAACCACCGCCGGAGCGGTGGCTTTTATTTTGGGTAACAAAGCTTACGCTTATTTTCCGGATTGTTCTTTAATTACTTGTTCCGATTTGGCTTTGATATATTGGATCAACTTCGGTACATCGTTAGGATCCACGTGTTGGTTAGGCATATACAATTTGAATTTTTGTGCCAATGCAACGATATCGGGATCTTTGTAGTGTTTTTCCGTATGCAGAATCCAATCTTTCAGCCAATCTTCGGAACGACGTTTGTGAACCATCAACAGATCCGGCCCGTTGAAGTCTTTACCGAATTTATGACAAGCGTTACAACCATAGTTCAAGAATTCGATTTCACCCGGCAACATGTTTTTCAACTCCAATGCCGAAGGTTTGAAGGCTTGTACTTTTTGGTCCCAATTGATACGTTTGGTATAGGCCAATACACGTTTGTTTTCGGCATCTTGATCGAACTTAACGGTTAAATAGCCAACCAATTGACGTTTAGTAGGACTGTTTTGTGCATCCAATAAGATCGGGTAAACACCGGCTTTTTCGGCATTGAATTTCAAAGTAGCCGTTTCACCGGGCGAATACGGATACATTTTGTCATACGAAGAAATTTCATAGACATAATGGTCGTAAACGCTTTGTCCGAGGTTTGTCAAGTGGATAATAACATCCTGACCTTGTTTAACATTGATATTACCCGGCGTAACTTTGCCGTCTTTAATGGTACCGAATACTTCAACCACATTACCTTTGTCTTCTGTTTTTTCTTTACCTGCTTCCGTGGCATAAGGCGATTTTTTCATCGTGGTAATATCGGTACCCACGGGATAAACCTCAATGGTATTATTTTCATATTGATCACGACCGATCATAACCGTGTAGTGAGGTTCACCCATAGGCAACGGCAAGTCGTATATAATTTTCGGGTGTTCCGAAGCGATATCGATCAATTGGTGGTTTTGCGGATGCAAAGGTCCTACCGGATTGAAACGGTCGATGGACAATTTGTTCAAAGCGATCAAATATTTACCGCGCGGTTTTTTGGTATCACCGTTATATGCTACCAAGTGACCGATGTTATAGTGTGAAGGAACATAATCCAAAACTTTGAGCGTTTTGTAATTCCATTTGGTTACACGTGAATCAACATATATAGAAGTGTAAACAACACCGTCACGGCTATCGAATTGGTTGTGCAGAGGACCCAAACCTACTTCTACACTACCATGCAAAGCGGCTTTTAAAGGAATAACGGGAATACCGAAATCAGGATCCGGTTTGTAATTTTTTTCTTTAATAGCCTTCATGATTTTATCGAAGTCATATACCCAGGCATGCGAATCCAATTTACCGGCTACGATAATGTATTTTCCACTGGGGTTAACATCGACACCGTGCGGTGATTTGGGTTCGGGAATCAAATAGAGCAAACCGTATTTGATGGATTCGGGAATGGTGATCACATGCATGCCGTTGATAACTTTCTTACCGATTTTACCGGCTTTGAAGAGTTCTTCGGCTTTTTTCCAGTTGGTTACGTGCAGGTAGTCAACGTCACGTGAAGAACATCCGGCCTCGAAAGGAGGACGTCCGCGCTCAATACCACCGATATACATTTCCGAACAGAAGGAGTTGGTGAATCCCCATCCATAAGATTTGGCTTTACCGGCATCGGAAAGGTCTTGCGTGTAAGGCGGAAATTCAAAAGTAAAGGATTTAGACAAATCTATCGTACCGGTGTTATCGTCAAATTTCCAATAGGTCAAACCGCCTCGCCAATATTTTTTGAAGTTTTCTTCATTCAAAGGATAATATTTACGGTCGAAAGGTGCCGGATATTGGCAAGCTTCCATAATGTATTCCGAATTGGGCGTAAAGAAACAACCGCCGTGATCGGAACGGAAAATCGGGTTTTG
>CAYUQW010000060.1:0-8226 GCA_964446985.1 uncultured Flavobacteriaceae bacterium | reverse complement strand
ATGAAAATGACGGTTGCGGGAAAATGTTACGGGTTAAAATCGTAAATTGTTGGCAAAATGTCTTGTTATGAGTAAAGAGAATTTCCAAGGTTTCGATACCAAAGCCGTTCACAGCGGCGATTTCAAAGACCAATTCGGCAGTGTGGTTACGCCGATATATCAGACTTCGACCTTTGAGTTCCGGGATGCGGACCACGGAGCGAAATTATTTGCCGGTGCGGAAGACGGTTTTATTTATACGCGCATCGGAAACCCGACGATCCGGTCGTTGGAAGAAAAACTGGCGGCTTTGGAAAACGGCGCCTTTGCCACGGCATTTGCTTCGGGAATGGGGGCGGTATCGGCTTTGTACGCTTCCTTCCTGCGTGGCGGCGACCATATCGTTAGCACGGCGGCGGTTTACGGCCCTTCGCGCGGCTTGCTCGAAAGTTATTTCAAACATTTCGGTGTGGAAGCGACCTTTATCGATACTTCCGATCCGTTTGCGGTGGAAAAGGCTATCCGGCCGAATACACGCTTGATTTATATCGAAACACCGACTAACCCGACCATTACACTGACGGACATCGAACAAGTGTCGGCCATTGCGCATCAATACGATATCCCGGTGGCCGTGGACAATACGTTCGCCTCACCGGTTCTACAAAATCCCTTGGATTTGGGCGCGGATATCGTGCTGCATTCGTTGACGAAATTCATCAACGGCCATGCGGATATCGTCGGCGGTGTGTTGATAACGAACGATGCCGGTTATCACAAAGCCTTCCGCAAAGCAATGGCATATTTCGGGGCGAATATGGATCCGCATCAGGCATATATGGTCTATCGCGGGGCAAAAACCTTGTCGTTGAGGGTGTTGAAAGCGCAGGAAAATGCCGTGAAAATCGCCGAATACCTGGAACAACATCCGAAAATCGCTTGGGTGAAATATCCGGGTTTGGCTTCGCATCCGCAATATGCTTTGGCACAAAAGCAGATGAAAGGCCCCGGAGCGATGATGAGTTTCGGCGTTAAGGGCGGATTGGAAGCGGGAAAAACTTTGATGAACAATGTCCGGTTGGCCAAACTGGCGGTATCGCTGGGCGGTGTGGAAACGCTCATCCAACATCCCGCCTCGATGACCCACGCGGGATTAAGCCCGGAAGCACGTGCCGAAGCCGGAATTACGGACGAACTGGTGCGTTTCTCGGTAGGTATCGAGGATGCGGAAGATCTGATAGCCGACTTGGAACAGGCTTTGGAAAAAATCTAAAAAAAAAACGCTTTTAACGGATCATAACCGATAAAGCCTTCGAATTCGAAGGCTTTTATTTCTTTCGTTTTCGCGAAGCGAATGCCTGCATTCGTTCTTGCCAGTCGGCGGTTTGGGAAAGATAGGCAAAATTATCGGCCGCGTAGATTTTCATTTGTTCGAGATGCAACCGTGAGGCAAAATTAACCGTATCTTTCGTAAGCGCAAGGGCTTCGTCTCCGCCTTTGAGAATTTGACCGGCGATTTGTTCGGCAAAAGGCATTAACTCCGAAGCATCATCGATAAGATATTCGCCAAGGCCGTATTCGACCGCCCGGGCTCCGTTGAGCATTTTTCCCGTCATTAACAAATCCATAGCCTTGCCGCGTCCGACAAGGGCTTGAAGGTAAACGGTGCACGTAGCAGGCAAAATAGCGCCCAATTTTACGGCGGGATAGCCTATGGTGGCGCCGGCATAAATGATACGAATATCGGCGGCCGTGGCAAATCCGAAACCGCCGCCCAAAGCCAATCCGTTGACAACGGCTATGACCGGATGCGGAAATCGATAGATTTTCTCGGAAGCGTTTTCCAACAGACGAGCGAAAGTTTTGGCTTGCTTCACATTTTTCAGTAGTAATAATGATTTCAAATCGACACCGGAAGAAAAGGCGTCTCCTTTCCCCGAAATAATCAACAAACGCACTTTCGCATCGGCGGCCAAGCGGTCGAGTGCCTTATGCAGTTCTTCGAGCAAAGCCTGATTGAAGGCGTTTTTTTTCTCCGGACGGTTGAAAAAGAGGAAGGCTATGCCGTTTTCTTTTTGTTGTATTTCGATGTATTCCATGGTTTGTGCATTTACCGGACAAAGGTAGGTGCTTTGCGGAAATAAAAAAAGAGACCGCCGGAAAACGACAGTCTCTTTTTGTCAATATTAATCTGGACGATTATTCTTCGGCAGGTTCTTCGTTTTCGCCGCTTTCCATTTTTCGTTTCAGTTCGGCCAATTCATCCAAATCGCCAAGCGTTGTTTTGGGTGCTTGCTTATTGATTTTTTTGATGGTGTCTTTGACCTTTTCTTCCACTTCACGGAAAGTATCGGTATGGGAAACAACCACTTTTTGGAAATCTTTGTCGAATTCCTTGATTTTGAACGGCGCTTCTTCTCCTTTTTTCAGCTTGGTGCCGTCTTCTTTGATGAGCAAACGGCCGGGAGCGAAAGCTTCGAGTTCGTCATTCAGCAAAACGATGGCCCCTTTACCGCTGGTTTCTTTCACCACACCGGGATAAACTTCGCCTTCTTTGTATTTTTCGGCCAATTTGTCCCAAGGATTTTCCTGTAATTGCTTGATACCCAAGCTGATTTTTCGCTCTTCGGGATTGACTTCCAAAACGACCACTTCGACTTCATCGCCCACATTCAAAACTTCGGAAGGATGTTTAACCTTTTTATCCCAAGTCAAATCCTTGATATAGACCAATCCGTCAACGCCTTCTTCCAATTCGATGAAAGCACCGAAATTGGTGAAATTGCGGACTTTTCCTTTGTGTTTGGATCCGACGGGATATTTTTTCTCGATATCTTTCCAAGGATCTTCGGTCAATTGTTTCATTCCCAAGGAAAGTTTCCTGTTTTCACGATCCAATTGAAGGATTTTAACGTCGATTTCGTCACCTACTTTTACAAAATCCTGTGCCGAACGCAAATGGGTGCTCCAAGACATTTCGGAAACGTGCAAAAGTCCTTCCACACCGGGCGCAATTTCGACGAAAGCACCGTAATCGGCAATGACGGTAACTTTTCCTTTGACCACATCGCCTTCTTTGAGATTTTCATCCAAAACTTCCCAAGGATGCGGTTGCAATTGTTTCATTCCCAATTGGATACGCGATTTTTTCTCGTCGAAATCGAGAATAACGACTTTGACTTTATCGCCGATTTCCAACATTTCCGAGGGATGATTGATGCGTCCCCAGGTCAAATCGGTGATATGGATCAAACCGTCGATACCGCCCAAATCGACAAAGACGCCGTAGGAAGTGATATTTTTGACGGTTCCTTCGAGCACCTGACCTTTTTCGAGTTGTTTGATGATTTCGCGTTTTTGTTTTTCGATTTCTTCTTCGATGATAGCTTTGTGCGAAACCACCACGTTTTTGAATTCGGGATTGATTTTCACGACTTTGAAATCCATCGTTTTGCCGACATACTGATCGTAATCGGTGATGGGTTTCACGTCGATTTGCGAACCGGGCAAGAAGGATTCGATACCGAAAACATCCACAATCATACCGCCCTTGGTGCGCGATTTGATATAACCTTTGACGATTTCGCCTTTTTCGTGTACTTCGTTGACTTTTTCCCACGCGTTAAGCAAACGTGCTTTACGGTGCGAGAGAACCAGTTGGCCGTCTTTTCCTTCTTTTTTGACGACCATTACTTCGACCTTGTCGCCTACTTTCAAGTCGGGATTGTAGCGGAATTCGTTGCGGGGAATGACCCCTTCGGATTTGGAGTTGATATCCACAATCACATCCTTGTCGGTGATGGCCGTAACGGTTCCTTCGATAACGTCGTTTTCTTCGTAAACCTTGATTTGTTTTTCGATGATATCCTCAAAATCTTTCAAGGCATCCGAGTCAATGGTCTCCATTCCCTGTTCATAGGCTTCCCAATCGAAATCGTCTTCTTCAGTCGCTTCTTCGGAAGCTTTTTCTTCTTTGATTTCTTCAACGGGTTCTGCCTGTTGTTCCGCCGTTTCTACGGTTTCTTGTTCTTCAACAGGTTGATCGGGTGTTTGTTCCGCTTGATTTTCGGCGGCTTGTGCTTTTTCCGGTTGTTCTTCCGGATTTTTGTTTTCGTCAGACATAATACATTATATCTTTGTATTCCGTTTGTCCGGGATTGTATCGAGGGAATACAAACGGAAGGGGTTAGACATTTCTATTCTCCCGTGTCATTTCGCAATCCCGTTCTTCCCCGAAATGACGCGCAAAGTTACAATTTTTTTAGAAAAACAAGTATGTTTTTACAAATCCGGTTCCCGATTTATTTTCCTTAATAAATAATAAATTAATTAGGATGTTCCGGAAAATACGTATTTTTGCATTGTTTCAAATCAATTTAATATTTTGGAAAAACCGGACAAAGCTTTTCTCGAAAAAGTCAGGACCAAAGCCGCCAAAGCCATTACGGATTTCGATATGATAGCCGAAGGAGACCGTATCCTCGTGGCATTATCCGGCGGTAAAGATTCGGCGGCATTATTAGATATTCTGCATAACCGGAGAAAATCCCTCGGCATCAGTTATGAACTGGCGGCCGCTTACATCGATTTATCGGATGTGCCCTATCACGTAAACCGGGAAAAATTAAAATTGTTTACGGCGGAAAGAAATATTCCGTTATACATCATCGACGATGATACCGAAGTCGTTACCGGAGAAAAACATCCGTGCTACTTCTGTGCGCGCACACGCCGGCGGCTTTTATTCGATTTTGCCGTAAAGAACGGATATAACAAGCTTGCTTTCGGACATAACCGCGACGATTTGGTGGAAACCTTCCTGATGAATGTCATATACCACTCGGAATTATCGGCATTTCCGGTCAAACTGTCGATGTTCGACAATCTGATGGATATTATTCGTCCGCTGATTTATATCGGAAACAAAGAAGCGGAACGGTATGTTAAACTGATCGGTTTTGAGCCGGCGGCATATAATTGTCCTTTTGCCGAAGGCAACGACCGGGAGAAATTCAGGAAATTACTGGGCAAATTATATGACTTTCACCCCAATGTAGCGGATAATATTATAAAATCTTTCAATAACATCCGCCCGGAATATCTTCCTATTCTCAAACAGGTTGCCAAAGAAAACGAGTAATTATCTTGCCATCTATATAACTTCGGCTACGGTAAAAGTACTTCCGCCCACAAAAATCAAATCGGCGATACCGGCTTCGTTTTTGGCCGCCTCCAACGCCGCGGATACCGAAGAGAAAGTCCGGTAAGACAAACCGGCTTCTTCAAAAAACTTGGCCGTTTCTTCCACAGGCATTCCCCGGGGAACATTCGGGGTCGCCAAAAAATAAGCGGCATCCCGCGGGAGCAGACGCGCAATTTCCCCTACATCTTTTCCTTGAACAAATCCCAACACGAAAAAGCGTTTATCGGCACGAAGTTGTTCCAAGCCTTTGACGATAAATCGAAATGCATCGGGATTATGCCCCGTATCGACCAAAATCAAAGGATATTCTTTGATAATCTCCCACCGGCCGCGTAAGCCCGTATTCTTTTTCACTCTCGACAAGCCGTTTACCAGTGCCGTTTCGCTGATATGCCAGCCTTGGGTTCGCAGATAATTGATAATACTTACGGCCAAATTGATATTATTTTCCTGATAAGGCCCCGAAAGATCACATTCATAAGGGATTTCCTGCGGAGTGGCTAAAACAAAGGGCGATCCTTTTTCCCGCGCTATTGACCGAATTGTTTCCAAAACTTCCATATTGTCCTGTCCTAAAATAACGGGAATACCCTGTTTGATAATGCCTGCCTTCTCCTTGGCAATTTGTTCCAATGAATCGCCGAGGGTTTCGGTATGGTCTTTCCTTATTCGCGTGATGACCGACAAAACGGGTTGTACGACATTGGTCGAATCGAATTGACCGCCCAGTCCCACTTCGACAATGGCCACATCCACCTTCATTTTCTTGAAATATTCAAAGGCCATCACGACACTGATCTCAAAAAAACTCAAATTGTTTTCCAGAAAATAATCGCGATAGTGCCGCACAAATCCCGTAACGACCTTGCGTTGGATGGGTTTTCCGTTGACACGTATTCTTTCGCGGAAATCTTTCAGATGCGGTGACGTATAAAGGCCGACCTTGTATCCCGCTTCATTCAACACCGAGGCAATCATAGACGCCACGGATCCTTTCCCGTTGGTCCCACCTACGTGAATTACAGGATAAGCGAGATGCGGATTTTTCAGTTGATGTAAAAAGGCGGAAACACCTTGCAAACCTTTACGCAAGGCTTTTTTTCCCTGGCGTTGGTAAACGGGTAATTGCCCGTACATCCACGCCATTGCGTCTTCGTAAGTTTTCATTCCCTGAGTTTAAACCGGTAAATGATTTTTCCCACCTGAACGTCCGGCGCATTCGGATCCGGTTCCCAAGTGGTTTTCAAGGCAGCGCGAACGGCTGCATCGGTGAGGCATTTGGATGCCGTCGTGCCCTTCGAAGGCCTCGCATCCACAACACGACCTTCCCGATTGACCTTAATTTTTACCACGACGCGTCCTTCTTCGTTACACTGGTATTGCGGACGCGGTTTCGTGAGCGCTTTCCGGGAGCCCAATCGGTAATTGGGGTCTCCCCCGCCCGTTCCTCCGCCGGTACCGAAATATTTGTTGCCTTTTTCGGTTCCGTTTCGGCTTCCCTTATCGCCGGCTTGCCGATCGTTTCCTTCGCCTTTGGAACGGTTGTTTCCTTTGGGCGTATTGAAAAGATCGTTCAAAGCACGGGTTGCCTCCTTGGAAGGTTTGGGCGTTTTCTTTACGGGTTGTTTGGCAGGTTTGACGGTCTGTTTCTCAGGAAGGTTCTTGGTAACAGGGGATTTATCTTTTTGTGTGAGAATTTTTTCTTTAACGGGTTTGGCGGGTTCCGGCTGCCGCTTTACGGGTTTGGGTTGAATATGCGGACGGGCGGGTTGTGTATGCCCGCTACCTGTGTCGGATGTACCGAAATTGATAGCAATATTTCCCGGCGGCGGCGGATCGAGGTATTTCAATCCGGAAATAAACATCAAGGCTACCATTATCGCCATAACGATAAGGGTTTCGATCAAAGCCTTTTTTTGATGTTTGGTTTCCAGCATATCTATTCGGGTCTTACGGCTAAAATGACTTTGTAATTATTTCTGTTGGCAATATCCATCACATAAACGACTTCTTCAATGGGCACACCTTCTTCGGCACGAAGGATGATAACCGGTTTCTCGCTTCGTTGCAACCTGGCTTTCAACAAGGTTTCCAAATCCGCTTTTTTTACCGGTTTTCGATCGATATAGAAAATTTTATCCTTGGTAATACTCACGGCTACATCCTGGCTTTTCTCGGTTTTTCCCTTGGCTTTGGGCAATTGCAAATCGAGGGCGTCCGTAGCAACCAATGTAGATGTCAGCATAAAGAAAATCAGTAGCAGGAAGACGATATCCGTCATCGATGCCATACTGAATTCCGCACTGATTTTATTTCGTCCTTTGATATCCATATTTAATATTAGATGATTTTCAGGCCGGTTCGTTTAATACATCCAAAAATTCCACGACATTGGCTTCCATTTTATGGATCAATTTATCGGTTTTCACCACCAGATGGTTATAGGCCAAATACGCGATAATCCCTACGATCAAACCGGCAACCGTGGTGGTCATGGCCGTGTAAATTCCTTGCGCCAGAGACGATACTTCGATTTTTCCTCCGCCCGTCGCCATATTGTGAAAAGCAAGAATCATACCGACAACGGTTCCCAGGAAACCGATCATCGGCGCGGCACCGGCGATCATAGCCAAAATGCTAACGTTTTTTTCCAACTGATACACTTCGAGTTTACCGGCGTTTTCAATGGCTTTGTTGATATCGTCAAGGGGTTTACCTATGCGCGACAAGCCTTTGGCAATCAAACGGGCCACAGGCGTATTGGACTGCGCGGCCAACATTTTGGCTCCTTCGAGGTTCCCCGACTTGATATTGTAACGGATTTGCTGCATAAAATTCGGATCGACTTTGGATGATGCGTTGATGGCCGACAAGCGTTCGAAATAGATAAAGAGGGCCAAAAACAACATCAAAAAAAGCAAGCCGATGATAATCATTCCGGCCGTTCCGCTTTGGAAAATAAGATCAACCACACTGAGGGTTTTTTCCACGGATTGCCCTTCCGCACCGTTGGCCGCTGCGTTTGACAGCGTATCCGTTACTTG
>CAYUQW010000059.1:0-8343 GCA_964446985.1 uncultured Flavobacteriaceae bacterium | reverse complement strand
AATGTCAATATTTTGGAATGGCGTAGTTACAACATCCCCAAGGCGAGTTTGCCTTCCTCGCTGATAAATTCCTGGGACCAGGGCGGATCGAATGTCAGTTCCACCTCGGCGGATTTTACGCCCCAAACCTGCTCCGTACGTTCTTTGACTTCCTGCGGCAATGAACCGGCCACGGGACAATTCGGTGCGGTCAGGGTCATCAGGATGCGCGCTTTCCCGTCGGGTGAAACAAAAACATCGTAGATCAGCCCCAAATCGTAGATGTTCACCGGAATTTCGGGGTCGTAGATTTTTTTCAGGGTCTCTATGATGGCATTTTCGATGTCCTTGGTGGAGAATTTCGGTTTGTCTTGCTTGTTCTCACTCATTGTCCTTGAATTTTTTCGCCAAAGTTTTGATGCGTTTGATCACCGAAGCCAGCCCCATACGCCGGATCGGCGAAAGGTGTTGCGGCAGTTCGATTTCGTCGATCAGGGCAAAATCGTATCCGGCAATTTCCTCCGGCGTACCGCCGTTGACGATTTGTAACAGCAACGTAATGACACCTTTTCCCAGTACGGCTTCACTGTCGCCTTTGAAATACAGCCTGCCGTCCTTCATTTCCGCTTCCAGCCACGATGCCGATTGGCAACCTTCCACTTTGGTTTCTTCGTTTTTACGTTCGTCGGGGATGCGCGGCAATTCCTGTCCCAGCGAAATCAAATATTCGTAACGGTCGGGCCATTCGGGAAACATTGCGAAAATCTCCCTGAATTCCTGTTCGCGTTCTTTGACACTCATTTTTGCCTCTTTTTTACATTTTACTGTCGATGTACGCCTTCAACCGGGCCGTAACCTTTTCGTCATTCAGGTCGGGAATGATTTCGGTCAGGAAGGCTTCCAACAACATTTTCCTTGCCGTGGTTTCGTCCAAACCGCGTTGGCGCATATAGAACAAAGCGGACTCGTCCAGTTGTCCGGTCGTGGCGCCGTGGCTACACGAAACGTTATCGGCGTAAATTTCAAGGAAAGGTTGGGCCGTTGCTCGCGCGCGCGTGTCCAGCAACAGGTGTTTGTTTTGTTGGTAAGCATCGGTTTCCTGTGCGTCGCGGTTGACCAGAATGTATCCGTTGAACAAGGCTTCGGCTTCGTGATTGACTATGCCGCGGAAAAATTGGTGACTTACCGAACGGACCGTATTGTGTTCCGTCAGGATGCGCAGGTCCGTATGTTGTTTGTGGTCGGGCCAGTAAAATCCGCGCCATTCCGACCGGCAACCGGGACCGTCGAGCAAGGAATGCACTTCGTTACGCAAGGCGCCGCCTTTGAGCGGAAAGATATAGGCTTCGGTCACGGCTTCGCCTTCGGTTCGATGGGCCGTCATAGCCAGCAGTGCCGAATTCTCGTTGATATCCTGCAAGCGGATATATTGCAACCGGCTTGCTTCGCCGGTATGGATAAAAGTGCTGTCCGTAGCGGCAAAACGGCTTTCCGCATCGCCGGTATCTTCCCAAACGATACGGGCTTGTGCCCCCTTGGCCAGAATAATCAGGTTGTGGGTGTGAACGGTGCTGTCCGTAAGGTTTTTGTATTGCGAAACGATATGCAGTTTTTCGCTCATCACGGTGTTCTCGGGCACGTAGAGAAAGAAACCGTCGCGGAAAGCGGATAAATTCCAATCGAGCAAATTTCTCCTGCGCGGTGCGGGCATCGTTTTTTCGTATTTTTCCACCAGTTCCGGCACGCGTTTTACGGCTTCGGCGTATGAACCGTAGAGGATTCCTTCGGCGGTTTCGTGCCATATTCCTTGCCAAAGCCCGTTCGACAATACCGTGCCTGTTTTTTCCGGTACGGACGCTTCTTCATAGGCTTGCTTGCCTTTGAAAAAGGAAAGGATTTTCGATTTCCGCCAGAATTCCTCGTTGACGGCGGGAAATCCGTTGCCCTCCCAATTTCGCCGGGCTTCTTCGCGCCTTATTTTCAAATAGGTATCGGAAAGATCGGTTTTCGTTGTCATTTGTCGGTGATTTTTTCTTGTTCCAGCCAGGCATAACCTCTTTTTTCCAATTCTTCGGCCAATTCTTTGCCGCCGGATTGCACGATTTTTCCGTCGTACATAATGTGTACGTAATCCGGTTTGATATAATCCAACAAACGTTGGTAATGGGTGATAATGATTTGGGCATTGTCTTTATTGTGCAATTTCCGCACGCCTTCGGCCACGGCTTTCAATGCATCGATATCCAGTCCCGAATCGGTTTCGTCCAAAACGGCCAAAACGGGTTGCAACAATGCCATTTGGAAAATTTCGTTTTTCTTTTTTTCTCCGCCCGAAAAGCCTTCGTTCACATTGCGGCCGAACAATTTATCTCCGATGCCGATCTCTTTGGCTTTCTGCTTGTATAATTGCAGGAATTCACCGGGTTTCATCGGTTCTTTTCCTTCGTTTTTGCGCCGGGCGTCCAAAGCGGCTTTCATAAAATTGACCATACTCACGCCGGGAATTTCCACCGGATATTGAAATCCGAGGAACAATCCGGCCAAAGCGCGTTCGTCCGGCTCCATCTCCAAGAGATTTTCGCCGTTAAAAAGAATTTCGCCTTCGGTTACTTCATAACCGTCTTTCCCTGCCAATACGTAAGCAAGCGTACTTTTCCCGGTTCCGTTTGGGCCCATAATGGCGTGAATCTCGCCGGGATAAACTTGCAGATTGACTCCTTTCAGTATTTCTTTGCCGTTGATAGCGGCGTGCAAATTTTTTATGTCTAATATCGGTTGCATAATTTTTTTGATTTTTTTCGGTTGTTACAAATGATTATCCTACACTTCCTTCCAAACTGATAGCCAATAATTTACCGGCTTCGGCGGCAAATTCCATCGGTAATTTTTTCAGGACTTCCTTGGCATAGCCGTTCACGATCATACTGACGGCGGTTTCCTCGTCAATGCCGCGTTGTTGCAGGTAAAACAATTGTTCTTCGGAGATTTTCGAAGTGGTCGCCTCGTGTTCCACAACAGCCGAAGGATTGCGCACGTCGATATACGGGAAGGTATGGGCTCCGCAACGGTCTCCGATCAGCAACGAATCACACTGGGAAAAGTTACGGGCATTGTCGGCGCCACGCTTCACTTCGACCAGTCCTCGATAGGAATTATTGCTCTCGCCGGCCGATATTCCTTTACTGATAATGGTGCTTTTGGTGTTCTTGCCGATATGTATCATTTTGGTTCCCGTATCGGCTTGTTGGTGATGGTTGGTGAGTGCCACCGAATAGAATTCGCCTACGGAATGGTCTCCTTTCAAAACGGTTGACGGATATTTCCAGGTAATGGCCGAGCCGGTTTCCACTTGCGTCCAGGAAATTTTACTGTAATCGCCTTTGCAAATGCCGCGTTTGGTGACGAAATTGAAAATACCGCCTTTACCTTCCTTGTCGCCGGGATACCAGTTCTGCACGGTGGAATATTTGATTTCCGCCTTGCGATGGGCAATCAGTTCAACCACGGCGGCGTGCAGTTGGTTTTCGTCCCTCTGCGGTGCCGTGCAGCCTTCGAGATAACTCACGTAACTTTCTTCTTCGGCAATAATCAATGTCCTTTCGAATTGTCCCGTGCCCCGTGCATTGATACGGAAATAACTGGAAAGTTCCATCGGCGAGCGGACGCCTTTGGGGATATAAACAAACGAGCCGTCGGTGAATACCGCCGAATTGAGTGCGGCATAATAATTATCGTTGTACGGCACGACACTTCCCAGGTATTTTTTTACCAAATCGGGATAATCCCTGATGGCTTCGCTTATGGGACAAAAAATGATACCGTGTTTTTTGAGTTCGTTCTCGAAAGTGGTTTTCACCGAGACGCTGTCAAAAACCGCATCCACGGCCACGCCGGCCAAAACTTTCTGTTCTTCCAAGGGGATGCCCAGTTTGCGATAGGTTTCCAAAATTTCTTCGGGTACCTCGTCCAGGCTTTTGTATTTGGGCAATTTCTTGGGACGGGCATAGTAGATCAACTCCTGAAAATCGATTTCCGGAATGTTCAGATGCGCCCAGTGCGGCGGGGTCATTTTTTTCCATGCCTCGAACGCTTTCAAACGGAACGCCAATACCCACGCGGGTTCGTTACGTATTTCCGAAATTTTACGAATAATATCCTCGTTCAATCCCTTGGGAAAATATTCCGTTTCTATCGGGGTTTCAAAACCGTATTCGTATTCTTTTTCGGTGAAATCCTTCAATATTTGATCTTGTTCCTGTATGTCGGGTTTGTCGGTTTTCATATCCAATCCGTTTTTATGACACAAAGATAACACAAATTATTTATTTATAATAATTCTAAATAAAAACTTTTTTCTTATTTTTGCATAAGAAAAATTTATGCCGTGAAAGCAATTATGCGTTTGGATGAATTGCCCGAAGGAGCCGTGGCCGTTATCAGTGATGAACAATCCTTGCCCATTGAAGGAATGGAAGTGGGATTGTTGCCCGGAATGACTGTCAGAATGATTCAGAATCGCCCGATGCAGCGGATGGTATTGATCGAATCGGGCGGAACCCGTTGGATTATCGATCAGGAAACGGCCTCGGAAATAAAAGTGGAACTTTATGATGTCTTCGCGGAAGGTTAGTGTGGCTTTGGTGGGAAACCCGAATTCGGGAAAGACCAGCGTATTCAATTTATTGACCGGTTTGCATCAACACACGAGTAATTTTCCCGGCACGACCGTTTTGGGAAAAAGCGGGAAGTTTACGGATGGAGATTTTCATTTTACTTTGGTGGATTTGCCGGGCATACGGAGTTTATATACACATTCCGTCGATGAAAAAGTTACCCGCGATTTCCTGTTGTCTTATCCGGTGAAATTTGACGCCGCATTGTTTGTGGCCGACGCCACGGCATTGAAACAAAATTTGTTTTTATATACCCAATTGGCGGACTTGCATATTCCTTCCGTTTTGTTAATCAACAAAATGGACCTTGCGCGGAAACAGGGAATATCCGTCGATACGGAAAAATTGTCCCGTTTTTTACGCATACCGGTTTTGGCCGTCAGTATGCACCGCCCGGGCAATGCCAAGGAAAAAATCATTGAAGCACTGAAAAAAGTAAAGCGGGTAAAACCGGGAAGTTTTTTCGACCGTTGGCGATATAAACAAGATCTGGAAAAACGTTTTTTCGAAGGGAGAGAAACAAGCTATCGAGAATTACTTCTCCTTCCGGAAAAATTGAAGCAAAGCATTGATAACAATACTGATGAAACCAAACGGGATTGGGAAAATTTTCTGCGTAAGGAGACCATTTGCCGCTATGACGTGGTGAATCAAATGCTGAATCGAACCGTAAAAAATAAAAAAACCGCCGGGCGGGAATTGGATAAAAAATTGGATAAAATTCTCCTTCACCCCTTCTGGGGATACGTGATTTTTTTCCTGCTGATGGTTTTGATGTTCAATGCGGTTTTCTCCTGGTCGCAATATCCGATGGATCTGATAGATAATTTTTTTGCCAGGGTCATAAAATTCACAAACGAACATCTCCCGCCGGGGAAACTCACCGCTTTGATTACGGGCGGCTTCCTTTCGGGATTAAACGGTATTTTGTTGTTTATTCCGCCGATCGGCATTCTGTTCTTCTTTGTCCTGTTTATGGAAAAAAGCGGATATATGAACCGCGTGATTTATTTGGCCGACCGTTGGATGAAACCTTTCGGAATGAGCGGCCGTAGCCTCGTACCGTTGATTTCCGGAACCGCCTGTGCCGTTCCCGCTATCCTCTCGACACGAAGTATCGAAAATTCCCGCCAGCGTCTGATAACGATTTTATCCGTGCCCTTCACAACGTGTTCGGCGCGCCTGCCCGTATATACCATTATGATTTCCCTAGTCGTTCCGCACAAAACGGTGGGTTATATTTTCAATATGCAAGGGCTCGTAATGACGGCTTTGTATTTCCTCGGCTTCTTTTCGGCATTTGCGCTCGCCTATGTGTTAAACAAAATTTTTCCTCAAACGGGGCGTAAGGCATTTATAATGATGATGCCCTCCTATCAATGGCCGCATTTCAAAGATTTCTTTATCGAATGGATCGATAAATTGAAAGCCTTTGTGTTCGGTGCGGGAAAAATTATTCTTACTTTTTCCGTTGTTCTGTGGTTTTTGGGCTCACACGGTATTCAACGCGAAGGAAACCGGACAAACCTGATGGCCTATCCTGTATCTTTGGACCAATCGTATCTGGGGCAATTGGGCAAAAGTATCGAACCGGTTTTCCGCCCGCTGGGTTATGATTGGAAAATCGATATTGCCTTGTTGAGTTCTTTTGCGGCAAGGGAAATTTTTGTCGGGACGCTGTCAACGCTTTATTCCGTGAACAATAATGACGACAATATGACCCTCACCGAACGATTGCGGGCACAGATCCGTCCCGCTACGGGCAAGCCCTTCTTCGATTTGGCCACCGGGATTTCCATTTTGTTGTTTTATGTGTTCGCGCTGCAATGTATGAGTACGTTGAGCGTTATCCGGACCGAAACGGGAACGTGGAAATATGCCTTGGGATTGTTTGTTTTTATGGGCGTTTTGGCCTGGACGGTCTCGTTTGCCGCTTATCAATTGTTAAAAGTATCGTGATGATTCAGGATTTTCTGACATATCTTTTGGTGATTTTTTCCGCGGCAACTTTTATCTTTTTCCTTACCAGTAAGGAAGATAAATGTGAAGGTTGCAACGGAATTAAATAGTCATAATACCCGGTTTTAATACGTTCGGCTCTAAACTTATGATCATACGGGCATTCCGTGTCGATCCGCATTTCCTTTTCCGTAAATTATGCGTATTTTTACCAATTCTAAGAGCGAATAATCAATTTAAAAACCAAAAATATTATGGCAAACACGGTAGATATTCAACAAGTATTGCAGCGTTTGGGCATCAAAGATGTCAATAACGGTGTGTCAACGGGAACGCGTTGGTACGAAACCGAAGGAAAACCGGTTAAATCCGTTTCTCCTGTGGACGGAAAAGTTATCGGGCAAGTCAAAACCGCCACGTTGGATGATTATGAAACGGTTGTACAAAAAGCCGTTGAAGCTTTCAAAAAGTGGCGAAAAGTTCCGGCGCCCGTTCGTGCCGAAGTTATCCGGCAAATCGGTTTGAAATTGCGGGAATACAAAGACGATTTGGGGGCTTTGGTAACCTATGAAATGGGAAAAATCCTCGTGGAAGGTAAAGGCGAAGTACAGGAAATGATCGATATCTGTGACTTTGCCGTAGGACAAGCCCGCACGATGAACGGCGTCAGTCTGCAATCCGAACGTCCGGAACACCGCCTCTTCGAACAGTATCAACCGCTCGGTCCTGTCGGTATTATTACGTCCTTCAACTTTCCCGTTGCCGTTTGGGCCTGGAATACGGCGCTGGCCATTACCGCCGGCGATACGGTTATCTGGAAACCTTCGTCCAAAACACCTTTGACGGCCATTGCCACACATAATATCATTCAATCGGTTTTGCAAGAAAACGATGTGCCCGAAGGAGTATTTAACCTCGTGATAGGCCGTTCGTCGGTGATGGGTGATAATTTCCTCTCGGACAAACGCATTCCGTTGATTTCGATGACCGGTTCCATTGCTACGGGACGTCACGTGGCCGAAGTCGTGGGCAAACGTCTCGGAAAAACCATTTTGGAATTGGGCGGTAACAATGCCGTTATTATCACCCCCAATGCCAATCAGAATTTGGCTTTGATGTCAACGGTTTTCGGTACGGTGGGAACGGCCGGACAACGCTGTACGTCCACGCGGCGGATCATTCTTCACGAAAGCATTTACGACGAGTTTAAGGATAAAATGATCAATGCGTACAAAAAAATCAAGGAACGTATCGGCAATCCGTTGGATACGTCCACGTTGGTTGGTCCGCTGATCGACAAATTTGCCGTGGACAATTTCAAATATGCCTTGGAACAAGTGGAAAAAGAAGGTGGAAAAGTGATTTTCGGCGGCGATGTTTTGCAAGGACCCGGATTTGAAACCGGATTTTATGTGGTTCCCGCCATTGCCGAAGCGGAAAATCACTATGAAATTGTTCAGGAAGAAACTTTTGCGCCCATTGTATATTTGATCAAATATTCGGGCGACGTCGAAAACGCCATTGCCATTAACAATGACGTGCCGCAAGGATTGTCTTCGGCGATTTTCACCGAAAACCTGCGTGAAGCCGAATTGTTCGTATCGGCCGTCGGTTCCGATTGCGGTATTGCCAACGTCAATACGGGAACTTCCGGAGCCGAAATCGGCGGTGCCTTCGGTGGAGAAAAAGATACCGGCGGTGGTCGCGAATCCGGTTCGGATGCTTGGAAAGC
>CAYUQW010000058.1:0-8383 GCA_964446985.1 uncultured Flavobacteriaceae bacterium | reverse complement strand
CGCCCGGCACTGGATGATCGACACGCGGAAAAAGCAAGATACACTCCTCAATGCCGACCGTCGGCGTTCTTTGAAGAAATTGCCGGATTTACGCGTGGAAGATTCTACGGAATGGGAAGCTTTTTGGCCTGTGTTGGAAGCGAATTTGAAGGTACGGCACAGTGCCGTTCCGGTGCATTCTTTGGACGAGATACGTTTGTTGCACGGGCGATTTCCCCGAAATATCCGGCTGAAAATCGTTAGGTCGAAGAAGGAAGTAATCGGTGGGGCGGTTTTGTATGATTACGGTCAAACCCTTCATTTTCAATACATTGCCGTTGTTCCCGATGCTTCGTTGCGTCCCGCTGTCGATCGTTTGGTATTTGAAATCATCCGGGAAAACTATGCGCGTTATCCTTTTATCGGTTTGGGAACCTCCGAAACGCCCGACGGGAAGGAAGAAAGTTTGTCCTATTGGAAATACAGTCTCGGTGCGGAACCGTTTCCGCAATATTCCTACCTTTTCGACGTTGCCAAATTAGACCTATGATTACATTTTTGAACCTTAACCGGCTAAACCGTCCTTATTTGCCGCTGTTCCGACAGGAACTTGAAAGGTTGGTGGCGGAAAAGCCTTTTGTTTTGGGCGAGGCGGTGGAAAAGTTCGAGAAGGAATGGGCGAATTATACGGGTGCGCGTTTTGCCGTGGGAACAGGTTCGGGACTCGATGCGCTTTTCCTCGTTTTGGAGGCGTGGAAAATAATGGGAAAAATTTCCGCGGGGGACGAAGTAATCGTACCTGCAAATACTTACATTGCTACGGTTTTGGCTGTTTTGCGGGCAGGATTGAAACCGGTTTTGATCGAACCGGCGGAGGATATGAATATGCCCGGCCGTATTCCCGGAAAATTGATAACACCGAGGACGAAAGTACTGTTACCCGTACATCTCTACGGTTTGTTGGCTCCGATGGACGACCTGTCGGAAGAAGCGCGTAAATACAATCTGTTGATTTTGGAAGACGCCGCGCAGGCACACGGGGCTTCGACGTCAAACAAACGTGCCGGCGCTTTCGGTGATGCCGCGGCTTTCAGTTTTTATCCGACAAAAAATCTCGGGGCCTTGGGCGACGGAGGTATGGTGACCACCGATGACAAGGATTTGGCCGACTTGATTAAGATCCTGAGAAATTACGGCCAACAGGAAAAATATGTGAGTAAATATGCCGGCATTAATTCGCGTCTTGATGCTTTGCAAGCCTTGTTTTTGTCGGTCAAATTGTCCTCGCTCGACGAAATGAACCGCGCCAAAAGCCGCATAGCGGCGTATTATAATCGCAACCTGACGGACGCCGTGATCAAACCGTCTTTTTATGATGATGAAAGGCACGTTTTCCATCAGTACGTCATACGGACGGATAAACGTGATGCCCTTATGGAATTCCTGAAGCGGAAAGGTGTCGAAACCATAGTCCATTATCCCGTTCCGCCACACCGGCAGGAGGCTTTGCGCGGCAAGGTCGAAGGTGATTTTCCTTTTAGCGAGAAGCTTTCGGAAACGGTATTGAGTTTGCCCTCCGCTCCGTATTTGTCGGAGGAGGAATTGGCATTTATTACGTCGAATGTTAATGCTTTTTTCCAAAATACAAACGGATGAATTGGTTACGCCGCTTCAAGCATAAAAAACTGACGCCGGCGGCCGTATGGAATGCCATCTCGGTGTTGGTGCGCTTGGTGGCTTCGTATATAACCAATAAAATTATCGTTATTTATTTGGGACCGGCCGGTACGGCCTTGACCGAACAATTGCGTAATTTCCTGAATTCCGTTCAAGGACTGGCCAGTTTGGGTATCAACGAAGGCGTAATCAATTATACCGCGCAATACAGTTCGCGTCCGATGCGCTTGACAACCTTTTTGGCTTCGGTGTACCGGTTCATAATGTACAGTTCGATTATTGTTATGCTATTGATTTTTCTGTTTGCCGGTTTGATTTCGGAATATTTGTTCCATTCGCGGGATTATATTTTCATTATCTATGCCGTTGCGGTTTTCGTGCCTATCTATGCGTATCAATTTATCATAATGGCGGTATTGAACGGCTTGCAGAAATACCGCTATATCAGCGTCTTGAATGCGTTGACACACCTTACCGGAATGCTCCTCACCGCACTTTTCGTATCGAAAATGATGCTGACGGGAGCGTTTCTCAGTATCATTTTGGTGCCGCTATTGGTTTTCGGAATGACGGTTTTTTTGCTGGGTAGCGAAAGCCGGAATATTTTGTTGCTGCCTCTGACAAACGGGAAAAACGGCGGACACACGAATAATTTCAAACGTTTGTATCCGTATATTTTTATGGCTTTGACAACCGCCGTCGTGGTCCCCAACGGAAATATAGCCGTGCGGAACGAAATTATCCGTTTTTTCGGTTCAACCGGTGATATTCAGGCCGGTTATTGGGATGCCATACGCAAATTATCGGCTTTTGCATTTATGTTTATCGTCCCTATATACAATATGTATTATCTGCCGGAATTGGCCCAAATCAAAGAAGCCCGGAAATGGCGCAGACATATTTTCGAGATGGTAAAACATATCTATCTGCCGTTTATTGTTTTTTTGTTACTACTGTATTTATTCAAGGAGAACGTTACCGTATTTATTTTTTCGCACGCTTATGATCCGATGAATGCGCTATACGGATTTCAATTTGCGGGAGATATAGTCCGGATGTTTTCCCTGCTGTTGGCCTATAAACTCTGGATTGACAAACAGGTGAATTTCTTTGTCTTTTCCGAGGTTTCCTATTGGATTTTATACTATTTCCTGACCATATGGCTGTTGCCCGCGATGGAACTTAAAGGTGTCTTGGCGGCCTATATTTTTTCCAATGTTTTTTACCTGATTTTATTGTTGTTCAAATACGGAAAAACGATATTGAATTAACCGCCGAAAAACTTTTTTATCCGCAGGGAAAATGATACTTTTGCAAGGTTAAAAAATATTTAATATATGAAGATTTCTTATCGATGGTTGAAAGATTTTCTGCATACGGAAAAAGATGTGGAGGAACTGGGACGGATATTGACCGATATCGGTTTGGAAGTGGAGAAAATATATGATTATCAGCCGGTTAAAACCGATTTGAAAGGGGTGGTCGTCGGTAAAGTTTTGGAGGTAAAAAAACATCCCGCCGCCGATCGTCTGTCGGTAACCAAAGTGGATATCGGAGCGGGTGAACCTTTGCAAATCGTTTGCGGAGCGCCCAATGTGGCGGAAGGTCAGAAAGTGCCCGTGGCAACGATAGGAACAAAATTGGTAACGTTTAACGGCGAGGAAATCAAATTGAAAAAAGGTAAACTGCGCGGTGTTGAAAGTTACGGAATGATTTTGGCCGAAGACGAAATAGGACTGAGCCCCGATCACGAAGGAATTATGGTATTGGACGATAAAGTCGAAGTAGGGAAAACGCTGGATGAAGTGCTTGATATTCAAAGCGATAAAGTTTTTGAAATAGGTCTCACGCCAAACCGTGCCGATGCGATGAGCCATTTCGGTGTTGCCAGGGATTTGCACGTTAAATTGGAATTCGAAGGGCAACCGAATAAATTCTCTCAACGAAGTGTCGGGAAATTTATCGCCGAAAACCGTGTTCAGCCCGTTCGTGTCGAAATTGAAGAGCCGGAAAAATGTCCGCGCTATATGGGATTGGTAATACAGAATGTGAAGGTGAAGCCCAGTCCCGAATGGTTGCAGGAACGCTTGAAAGCCATTGGGCTGATTCCGAGGAATAATATTGTCGATATAACCAATTATGTTCTGCATGATTTGGGACAACCGATGCACGCTTTCGATTTACGGAAAATCAAAGGAAACGAAATTATTGTCAGGGCGGCGCGGCCGGGTGAAAAAATCGTGGCGTTGGATGATAAGGAATACGAACTTTCGCCCGAGGATTTGGTCATTGCCAATAAAGAAGAAGCGATGGCCATTGCCGGTGTGATGGGCGGAAAAGAATCGGCCATTAGTGACGATACGACCGACATTCTTTTGGAAAGTGCCTATTTCGATCCGGTGAGCGTACGAAAAACCGCCAAAAAACTGGGATTATCCACGGATTCTTCTTTCCGTTTCGAACGGGGTGTCGATCCCGGAATTACCGATATTGCCCTCAAATGGGCCGCCTTGCTGATCAAAGAAACCGATCCCGATGCCATAATCACGGAACCGGTCGAAGAAACGGGAAAAAAATTGTCGCCCGTGACCATTAATTTGACTTATGATTATCTCAATAAAATGATCGGGCAAGAAATCCCGCAGGAAAAAATCAAGGAAATTCTTTCCTTGCTGGAATTTCAAATTATATCTTCCAACGAAGAAAACCTGACCGTTATAGCGCCTTTGTACCGGGTGGACGTAACGCGGCCGGCCGATGTGGTGGAAGATATTTTGCGTATTTACGGATACAATACGGTGCCCTTGCCGGAAAAAATGACTTTTTCCGTGGCGCACGAGGAACCGGTAAATAATTTCGTGTTGGAAAAAGCCGTTGCGTCCTTACTAACGTCGCAGGGTTATACCGAAACAATGTCGGTATCGCTGACAAGTGATGCCAAACGTACATTCCTGCCGGATTTTTCCGCCGATGAAAATGTCGAATTGATCAATCCCGTCAGTCGTGATTTTGCCTCGTTGCGTCAGTCGTTGCTCGTTTCGGGATTGGAAAATATACGCTATAACCTGAATCGTCGCAGGGAAGATTTGGCCTTTTTCGAATTCGGAAAAACCTATTTTAAGCGTAACGGCGAATATGTCGAAGAAAAACATTTGGCCTTGTTCCTGACGGGCGTACTTAATGATGAACATTGGATGGAAAAATCACGCAAGAGCAATTTCTTCCATTTGAAAGGAACGGTTGAAAAAATCCTTGAAAGAACCGGCTTGGAAACCGTCCAGAAACCGGTTGATCATCCCGCTTTTTCCGACTCCGTCGGGCTGTTTCTGAAATCTAACGAATCTCCATTGATCATTCTTGGTAAAGTGAAACCGTCCGTCACGGCCAAATTCGAAATCAAAAAACCGGTATTCTATGCCGATATCGACTGGAATTTATTGTTGGATGCCGTACGGAAAAATACGGGCAAAAAGATTAAACCGATTCCCAAATTCCCGTCGGTACGCCGTGATTTGTCTTTGATTTTGGACAAATCCGTCACATATGCCGAGTTATACCGCCTTGCCTTTGATACCGAGAAAAAATTGCTGCGTGAAATGAATTTGTTCGACGTTTACGAAGGCGATAAAATCGAAGAAGGAAAAAAATCCTATGCCATTTCCTTTATCCTTCGTTCCGACGATAAAACGTTGAAAGACAAACAAATAGACAAGGTTATGAGCCGTATTGCCGATGTTTTCCGTGAAAAAACGGGAGCGGTGTTACGGGATAAATAAGATTTTCCGTCATCAACAAAAAAGCGGGAGCCATTCCCGCTTTTTTTTATTCGAATTTGATTTTTTCGCCTTTTACCTGCCGGTTGATTTTTCGCAACAATCCCAATAAGACATTTCCCGGTCCTACTTCATAAAATTCGGTAGCACCGTCGGCAATCATCCGTTGAACCGATTGGGTCCAGCGGACGGGCGAAGTCAATTGGGCAATCAGGTTTTCGCGTATTTTTTCCGGGTCGGTTTCCGGTTTGGCCGTGACATTTTGGTAAACGGGAGCCACCGGTTGCCGGAATTCGGTTTGGTTGATGGCTTCGGCCAAATCTTTTCTCGCCGGTTCCATCACGGGCGAATGAAAGGCACCGCCCACTTTGAGCATCACTACACGTCGCGCGCCGGCTTCCTGTAATTTTTCGGCGGCTTTCTTCACCGCTTCCGTTTCTCCGGAGATTACCAGTTGTCCGGGCGAATTGTAATTGGCCGGAACAACCGTACCTTCCGTTTCGGCACATACGCGTTCAACCGTTGCGTCGTCCAAGCCCAAGACGGCGGCCATCGTACTTTCGGTTAATTCCGTGGCTTTTTGCATAGCCAGTGCCCGTTGCAGGACAAGGCGCAAGCCGTCTTCAAACGAGAGTGCTTTACCCGCCGTTAAGGCCGAAAATTCGCCCAATGAATGCCCGGCAAGCATATCCGGACGGAAATCGTCGCCTAGCATTTTGGCTGCAATTACCGAATGAACAAAAATGGCCGGCTGGGTTATTTTGGTCTGGCGCAAATCTTCCTCGCTACCGTTGAACATAATATCGGACAAGGAAAAACCCAGAATTTCATCCGCTTGTCGAAATAAATCTTTGGCTTCGTCAAAACGATCGTATAAATCTTTTCCCATTCCGGGAAATTGTGCTCCTTGACCGGGAAATAAATATGCTTTCATAGGTTGAATTTTTTCAAATCGACACAAAAATACGAATTTTTATATGCCTAACCCGACAGGAATGCCTTGATATGCTTACTGACGGCGCGCGGATGTGTCAGAATCATCAAATGTCCGGCTTCAGGGACAGGCGTAACCGGATTTCTCAAATATTTGTAAGGAAAAATATGATCGGCCGTTCCGTGAATATGAATATAAGGTACTTGCGGCATCGTTCCTTTCCAATTCAAAATCCGTTTGACCGACCAGTAAAAATAGTAGCGGTCTTTCAGTCCCATATATTTTTGATAGAAGGAAATACGTTTGCGCATTTTTTTTGAAACGGCGAAGGGCAACAACTTTTCCGGATTCCGGATAAGCGAGTAGGGGAGAATATTTTCCGCTTTTATTATGCGGGCAAAACGGAAAAGCGGCGGCATCTCCCGGTAATGCTTGACGGTTGAAATCAAAATCAGTTTTTCGACGGGGATTTTCCGGGAGATTTCATTGACGATAATTCCGCCGAACGACATGCCGAGCAATACGGCGCCGGGTTTGATTTCGTAAAACGATATCAGTCGCGAAACGTAATCTTCCAAAGTTTCGTCCCTTTCGGGCATCAGCCAAGCCATCCGGACGATTTTCCATCCGGCGGGAAAGGTCAAAGCATCGAAAATCTCCGGTTTTCCGCCCATTCCGGGCATAAGATAAAGTACCTTGTCTTTCATACAAACCGTCCGGTTACTTCGTCTCCCCGTATTTCCTGCAATTCCACCGACCGGATTTCACCGCGCAAATTGACCTCGGCCGGAATATTCACCCGGATATAGTTATCCGAGAAACCGGAAGCGACAGCTTCTTCCGTTTGGTTTTCAAACAGCACCGGCCGTCGTTTCCCGAGTTGCCGTTGCAGGAACAATAATTTTTTCCGCAGCGAAAGTTCGCGTAAAATTTTGCTTCGTTCCCTGATGACTTTCCCCGGAACTTTCCCGGGCATTTTCGAAGCCGGCGTTCCCGGACGGTCCGAGTAGGAAAAGACGTGTAAATAACTGACGTCGAGATGTTTGAGGAAGGAATATGTCTCTTCGAAAAGTTCGTCCGTTTCCCCCGGAAAACCGACGATGACATCGGCACCGATAGCCGCATCCGGATTGACCGATTTGATATATGCTACCCTTTCGGCATACAATTCACGCCGGTAACGCCGCCGCATAGCCCCGAGAATACGGTTACTGCCGCTTTGCAGCGGAATGTGAAAATGCGGTAAAAACGCCCGCGAGTCTTTCAGAACAAAATCGATAATTTCCCGGGTCAATAAATTGGGTTCAATGGACGAAATACGGTAACGGCTGATACTTTCCACTTTATCCAACGCACGTATCAAGTCGAAAAAATTGCGTGATGTTCCGTCTGAGGTGTCTTTGAAGGTTCCGATATTCACGCCGGTCAGCACGATTTCTTTGATTCCCCTGCGACCTATCTCTTCCGCCTGTGCTACAATGTTTTCGATAGTAGCGTTGCGCCCTTTGCCGCGTGCTTCGGGAATGATGCAATAGGAACAAACATAATCGCACCCGTCTTGAATTTTCAGGAAACTTCTCGTCCTGCTTCCCGACGAGAAAGCCGGCAGAAAAACATTCGATTCGCGTATATCTTCCTCGTTCAGAATGCCGTCCAAACGGTTTTCCAGCAAAGGTTCGATATAATTTTTCAAGGCGAATTTCTCTTTAATGCCCAGTACCAGGTCGATTCCCGGGATGGCTTTCGTTCGTTCGGGATCGCGTTGCGCAAAACAGCCGATGGCCACCACCTTGGCCGAAGGATTCCGTTTCTTGACCGATTTGACCAACTCCTTCAGTTTTTTCTCCGCATTTGCCGTAACCGTGCACGTGTTGATAACATACACATCCGCCCGTTCCTTGAAGGATTTACGGGTAAATTCCGGCATTGAATTGGCAATAGCCGAGGTCTCGGCATAATTCAGCTTACACCCCAATGTCTCGAAAGCAATACTGATTTTTTCGTTCATACGGCAAAGATA
>CAYUQW010000057.1:0-8455 GCA_964446985.1 uncultured Flavobacteriaceae bacterium | reverse complement strand
GCAAATATACTTAAATTCTCTTTGAAAATATCGAATATGAAAAAGGCTGTAAAAACTGCCGGCGCTCCCGCGCCCATCGGGCCCTATAATCAAGCCGTAGCGGCAGGCGATTTGATTTTCGTTTCGGGACAAATTCCCGTAGATCCCTCCACGGGCGAATTGATATTGGACGATATTCCCCGGGCTACACAATCGGTACTCAAGGCCATAGAAAACATTTTGCAGGCTGCCGGTTCTTCCAAGGAAAAAATCCTGAAAGCCACGATTTTCCTGCGGGATATGAACGATTTCTCTATGGTAAATGCCGAATATGCCCGTTTTTTCGAAGGAACGGTTTTTCCGGCGCGCGAAACCGTGCAAGTGGCACGTTTGCCGAAAGACGTTCCTTTGGAAATCTCCGTTATTGCCCTAAAGTAATTCGCGGATAATGTCTTTCTCGCTTACGCCTTCGGCTTCGGCTTTGTAGTTGCGCAAAATACGGTGCCGCAAGACGGCTTCCGCCACATAGCGGACATCTTCGATGTCGGGTGACATTTTGCCGTTTGTCAAAGCTTGTGCCTTGGCGCCCAGGATCAGGTATTGCGATGCCCGCGGGCCGGCGCCGTAGCGGATATATTTTTGCACGATTTCCGGTGCGCCGGACGAAACGCGGGTTTTCCTGACCAATTCCACGGCGTAGCGCACCACGTTGTCCGTTACGGGAACTTCTTTGACCAAGGCTTGGAAAGCCAAAATGTCGTCCTTGCTTACTACGGGACGGATATCCGCCTGTTTGCCCGAAGTGGTTTCGCGGGCGATACGGATTTCCTCCTCCAAGCCGGGGTAATCCAAATACATCGAAAACATAAAACGGTCCAACTGTGCTTCGGGCAACGGGTAGGTCCCTTCCTGTTCGATCGGGTTTTGGGTGGCCAGGACAAAAAAGGGTTTGTCCAGTTGGAAATCCTGTCCGGCAACCGTTACGCGTTTTTCCTGCATCGCTTCCAACAGGGCCGATTGGGTCTTGGGCGGCGTCCGGTTGATTTCGTCGGCCAGAATGATATTGGCAAAAACGGGTCCTTTGATAAACCGGAATTGCCGGTTTTCGTCCAAAATTTCGTTGCCCAAAATATCCGAAGGCATCAGGTCGGGCGTGAACTGAATGCGGTTGAACGATAAATCCAGCGCCTCCGAAATGGTTTTTATCATCAGGGTTTTGGCCAATCCCGGCACACCGATAAGCAAACTGTGCCCGTTGGCCAGTAACGAAATCAAAATTTGGTGGATAATTTCCTCTTGCCCGATAATGCGTTTGTGAATTTCCGCTTTGAGTTCGGGAATTTTCCGGTTGAGCAATTCAAAAGTCCGAATATTCTTTTCCATCGGCAATGATTATTGAAGCCATTTGTTTTTGAACCGGCATTTTTTGTATTCGTCCGAGATATAGATATAATTGTTATGAATGTGCCGGTCGATCCATTTGACTATGTAATCCTCTTTTTTCTTGTCCAAAGCCATTTGGTAAATCTTCGCATAATCTTTGATAAAGTCGGCTTTGTGCGGCGGGATTTTATCCAGAATTTTCACCAAAATGTAGCGGATTTGTCCGGTTTGATCCCTGTCTTCGATAATATCGGTCATATCGCCTTTCTCCCGGCCGATCAATTGTCCGTAAATGTTCGGCGGCAGTTTGGTTATTTCGATATAGCTGTCGTTGGTGGCGGGATCGATAATCAGACCGCCGCGTTTTTTGGTTTCTTCGTCTTCGGAATATTCTTTTGCCGCTTGTTCGAAACTAATCTCGCCGTCGGCAATGCGTTTCTTGATTTTTTCCAATAGTTTTTTGGCGTCTTCTTTATTTTTTTCGGTAATGGCCGGTATGAGCAGGATATGCCGGATATCCCGTTTGCGTCCCTTGATTTTTTCGACTTTGATAATGTGCCAGCCGAAAACGGTCTTGAAAGGTTCGGAAATTTCTCCTTCGTTCAGGCTGAAAGCGATTTCTTTGAATTCTTTTACCAAAGGCGTGTTTTTGTCGATGGTCATCAATCCGCCGTTGATACGCGTTCCCGGATCCTGCGAATAGAGAATGGCCTGAGCGCTGAAGGATTTCTCCCCTTTTTCGACGGCTTTCTTAATGGCTTTCAATTGGTTAACCACACGTTGCACTTCCAATGTATCGGGCTTGGGACGAATGACAATCTGGGCCAGTTTTACTTGCGTATTGAATTCCGGCAAGCGGTCCTTGGGAATATTATTGTAGAAGGCTTTCACCTCGTCGGGCGTGATTTCCACGTTCCCGGTGATTTTCTGTTTAATGGCGTTATAGAGTGCCTGATTATAATTGAAATCCGTAATGGCATCCAGGAGTTCGGCTTCGTTCTTTTTGTGATACATTTCCAGCACCTGATCCAATCCGCCGCTTTGCATTTTGATATATTTCAATTGCTGGCGGGCTTGTTCGCGCAAATCCTCACGGTTGACAGTTTGCGTAAGGGTCGTGTCGTTCAGTGCTTCGGTTATGAGCAATTTCTGTTGCAAGATCATTTCGAGCAACCGGCAATTGTCCATATCTTTCGTCAGCATTTTCTGTTCTTTCAGCTGCAAACGCATATTGTCAATGTCCGATTGCAAAACGGCTTCGCTTCCCACCACGGCGACAATTCCGTCCACCTTCACCGGCTTTTTTTGGCCGTAAGCGGAAAAAACCGTTATCATAATCATTAAACTCCAAAAAACTCTTTTCATTTATTGTAATATTTTACTTGTTTGTTTTTTATGGCATCCATTAGCATTTCCTTGCGCAATTCCCGCACTTTCCGGTGTAATTTCCTTTGTTTGACGAATGCGCTTATCTTTGATTTGGCATAGGCATACGGCAAAGTTTCACCGGGATAGACAATGGCCTTTATTTCAGCCAAATATAAGGCGTTTTTATCAATTTTTATCCACCGCCGGCGTAAATAACGCTTGTTTTTCGGGAAAACGATAAAGGGAAAAATTTTATGAACCGCCCTTGCAGTCTGCCAATTGGCCGTGTCTATTCGTATATCGATAAAATCTTTGAAACGGGCTTCCAGCTTGGCGGCATCGGCCGTATCGGTGCTGAAAAACCATTTGCGGTATTTGGCATTGTTACGGTTGCGGGCAGGCACGATCAGATACCGCCATCGCACCAATGTGTCCCCGGATAAGAGATTGTTTTTTTCCCGTTCGTAGTAGGCTTTCAAATCCTGTTCGCTTACCTTTATTTCGTCCGCCAGATTGGATTTGAGATTATTTTCGTAAATGTCAAACAACAGCTGACGGCGGTATGCCCGCGCCATCCGGTTGACATAAGCCGTATCGGTATTTTGTTCGGCAAAATGTTCAAATACCCGCTCATCGACCCATTTTTCCACGTAATTATTGACGGCCAAGCTGCTGTCTTCGCTTTTTTTGCCCGCATAAACGTCGGACGGAATATCCGAGAGATACAAGGTTTTATCGAAAACACGTGCCAACGGCCGACTTTTTTCCTGCCGGTTTTGTGTGCAGGAATATAGCAAAATCAGTAGAAGTGATATTTTAATGCTTGTATTTATTCCGAACTTTTTTCCAAACTTTTTCATTGATTTTTACGCGGTATTGACGGCGCAGTTTTTCCAGCAATTGTTTTTCCAGATATTGCTGATAGTCACCCAATACCCGGCCGCGAATTTCATCCAAGGGCGGAATGCGTGAAGGCACGCGGTCGATTATGCCGCGAATAACATATTTGTCGCCTTCTTTGGTCATTTCCGGTTTGGTTTTTTCCGGTTTCCCGTCGCGGATACGGGCTTTGACCAAGGCCTGTTTGCCTGCGATTTTCTCCAATTCGGGCAAGGAAGCGCCTTTTTTCAAGGCTTTCAGCAGTTTTTTAGCTGTGGATTTATCCTTTGTTTCCGCATAAAATGCTTTGTATCGCGGCGGCGTGCGGTATTGTTCTTTGTGGGCGCGGTAGTAATTTTCCAATCCCAGCGTGTCTTTCATCGCTTTGTCCCAGACATTGTCGCTTTTATACCGGAAAAGCAACAAACCTTCATAGTATTCTTTGGCGGTGCGGGCAAATTCGGCATTGAATTTTTCCAAATTGTCCTTGTAGTATTGCATCAGGCGCTCGTCTTTGAAACGATCATATAACCGTTTGATTTCCTGTTTCTTATATTTGGCTAAATCCTTGTTATATCTTTGGTGGCGGTAGAGCCAGATCATAAAATCGCCGTAGGTAACTTGTTTGTCGTTATTGATAACGAACAGAACCTTGTCTTTTTCCTTGAATTGCTTGGGAAAATGCCATCTTTTTTCAAAAAATTTATCGTCGATATAAGGCAAAACTTTGTGCCAATCGCCTTTTTCGGTAACGGGAATTTGTTTTTTCAAACGTTTGAGTAACAATTCTTTACCCGTTTGCGAGCGGCTGTCCCGTTCGATTTGTCGTTCCAATTGCCGTTTGATATTACGAAAAGGCGGAACGGGAATGCGTTGTTTCAATTTCAGTATGTGCCAAGCTTTTTCCGTTTCGAAAGGCTCGGATATTTCATCCGGTTTTTTCAGGGCAAAAGCGTGTTCCTCGAAGGCCGGAATTTTTTGGCGCAATCCGAAAGGCGGCAGTAATCCGCCCGCTTTGGCCGATTGTTTATCATCGGAAAAATGTTTGGCCATATCCTCGAAAGTGGCTTCGCCTTGCTTGATTTTTTTGTAGATATCGAAAATTTTGGCTTTGGCCGCCTCGGGATTTTTCCCTTTGACGATCATAATTTGTTTTACTTGCACGCGGTAAACAGCCGGCCGTTTGGCTTTGACATAAACAATGTGGTATCCGTATTTGGTCCTGAAAGGTTTCGAGAATTTACCGGCGGGCGTGTTATAGGCGGCCGTTTCGAAAGGATAGACCGTTTGCAACACATTGATCCAACCGAGATTTCCCTCGTTTTCGCCTGCCGACGGATCTTCGGAAAATCGTTTGGCCAACATATTGAAATTCTGACCCCGTTTCAAGGCTTTGTAGATTTTTTGGATTTTTCGCCAGGCTTTCAGCGTATCGGCCGGAAGCGCATCTTGCGGGAGCATCACCATAATATGTGCCACGTTTACATCCGTTTTCATCCGCTCGTAGGCTTCGCGCACCAGTTTTTCGGTTACTTTCTTGTCCGTCAGATATTTACGTGCAAGTTCGTCCCGGTATCGCTTGTATTCGCTACGAAACGAAGGAAGGGTATCCAACCCCTTGTTGTGGGCATCGGCCAATTCCAATTTGTAATTGATAAACAATTTGCGATAATTGTCCACATCCTTTTGGGCGGGATCTTTGACCAAATTCAGGTTTTTGGTGTACATATATTCAAATTCGCCCACCGTGACGGGCTTGCCGTTGACGGTCATCAGCACATCCTTTTTGTCCTGCGCCTGTACGTGAATAAACAAGGCGGCGAGCATCCAAAAAATCATTTTTTTCATATCGATCGGATTTTTTTACGTTCTATACAACGTCCTTTCGGCTTAAAGATTATACAAAAGTCGTAAAATTTCGGGAATATGTTTTTACCTGCGGATAAATTATCAAGGAAATTCGGCTTTATGTAGCAAGTCGCTGAATTTCTTCTTCAAATCTTGCCCTGCATCGTAAACCATTTGCTCGTTCGAAGGAAAAGGCTTGCGGACATTATTGATAAATCCGGCCAATTCGTCCGACAGCGCGCGTTTGTCGCCGTTTACGCGCAGATAACGGTTGTCAAAAACAAAGCGCGATTGCAATATTTGCGAAGCGATTTTTTTCTTAGCGGGCAAGGAATAAACCCTCACTTCGGCTTGGACAAGGGCTTCTTTGTGCTGTATGTATTGGTGAACACGGGCGCGGACTTTGATATAGTGCGGTTGTTTGACCGGTTTTCCGTTCTTGTCTTTCAGGATTTTTCCGTTTTGATCGCGGGCATATTCCCAACCGTCTTGCACCATCCGTTCCTGATCGACGATTTTTTCCTGTTCTTTTTCCGGTGTTACCTGAATGCCGGTGAAAACCAGTTTGACCAAATAATCGTATTGTGACAAATCTTTTCCCGCCGGTTCGAAAACAGTCCAAAAACTGTTGGCGCGGTTACCGTCGAAATCCAACAATTCCGCTTGCAATTTTTTGGGAATGATTTTGCCTGATTGATTTTCCAATACCACGCCCACATAAGAAATTCCCCGGTTGTGTGCCGTTTCCATTCGTTGGCGCACGTCTTTGTAGCCGGGATAAACTTCGTCGATTTGTTCCAACAGATCATAAGCCTTGCGGTAATCGTCGCGTGTGTTTTTACGCATCAGCGCTACGGCTTGACGATATTTGACGTCCACCATATGGTTGCGTGCTTCCCGTAATTGCGGCATATAATCGGGCATATCGAAATTGAGGTTGCGGTTCTCTTTGACCAAACGCAAGGGCAATAACGGACGGATTTTGTCCTGGCGGTCCATCAATGCGGCGTAGTGTTTGTAGATTTTTTCCCATTTTTCGGGATATTTTTCGGCTTTCAAACGTTTGATTTCGCGTAAATCACGGTCATTTGCTTTGACATAAGCTTCGTGCAACAACAAAGCATATTTGTCGGCCGATTTCGTATTTCGTTTTTTGGCCAAATGTTTGACGGCCATATCAATGGCATGGTCATAGTGTCCTTGGGAAATATTTTCGGCGATTTTTTTGGCATTGCCGCAGGAAACCAACAACGAAAGCGCGGGCAAAAGCCACAGGAACAAGTATATTTTTTTCATAAGCGGATAATTTTTTTGTGCATATATAATATAAGGTATCAAAAGCCGTGCCGTTCACCGGTCCATAGGCGCGGAACCCGGCGCGAGACGGCCGTAACGATTTCGTAGGGAATGGTGCGGGCAATACGTGCGAGTTCATACACGTCGGGATCTTTGCCGAATAAAACGGCTTTATCGCCCGGTTTGACCTTGCTTCCGCTGACATCCGCCGTAATCATATCCATACTCACATTGCCGATAACGGGAAACCGTTCTCCTTCAATGTTTACATAAGCATTCCCGTTACCGAACAAACGGAAATATCCGTCTCCGTAGCCTGCGGGAATCAAGGCTATGCGGGATTTTTTTCCGGCTTTAAAACAGCGATTATACCCGACACTTTCACCCGCATCAATCTCGCGTATTTGCGTAACCTTCGATACCAAACTTGCCACGGGACGCCAATTTTTTTCGTCTCCTTGTACCAATGTATAACCGTACACACTCAATCCGGGGCGCACCATATCGTAGCGAATATCCGGGAAGCGCACAAGCGCCGCGGAATTGGCCAAATGTTTGATAATCCCCGGGAAAACGTCTTCCGTCTGTCGTGCCAAGCGGTCGAAAAGGGCTTTTTGGGCTTCGGTAAAACGGTCTTCGGCCGGATCTTCGGCTGCCGCCAAATGGGAATAAACCGTTACGGGGCGCAAAGCATCCGTGCCGGCAAGCAGTTTCAGCAGATCGTTCAATTTTTCGGGCATCAGTCCGCTGCGGTGCATTCCCGTGTCCACTTTGATATGCACGGGATAATGCTTTAAGCCTTGTTGTTTGGCCGCTTCGATATAAATCCCGGCTTGGGCGGTGTCGTATAAAACCGGTTCGAGCTTGGCGTCGAAAAAATCTTTGCCGGGATACAGGGGCGGATTGAAAACCAATACGGGCGTGCGGATACCTGCCCGGCGCAATTCCAGGCCTTCGTTGGCATAGGCCACCGAAAACCGGTCCGCTTTATCTTCCAGGAATTTGCCCAACTTGACCGCGCCGTGACCATAGGCATTGGCTTTCAGGTTAATCAATATCCGCGTACGGTCGCCGGCCAATTCTTTGATCCGGTTCAAGTTATCGATCAGTGCCTGTTTGTCCAGCAACAATGCCGTATCGCGCAGCATAATTTTCCGCGGAATTATTTTTTTTCGGCCTTTTGCCGCATTTTCCTGACAAAAGCGGCGCGGCTCAAAGGAACATACACTTGTTTTTCCCCCACAAGTACCAACCGGTCGTCATCCGTTTTGCGGTAGCTGTAATGCGCCAGATTTCCGGTTTCCATACAAACGGCGTGAACTTTGGTCACATATTCGGCTACGGCCATCAGGTAGGGCATCGGGCCGAAAGGTTTGCCGCGAAAATCCATATCGAGACCCGCAACGATCACCCGAACGCCGTTATCGGCCAGTTCGTTGCATACGTCCACAATTTCGTCGTCGAAAAATTGGGCCTCATCGATCCCGACGACCTGCGTTCGGTTCAGATCGACATAATCGAGAATTTCCCGCGCATTGTTTACCACCACCGAAGGAATTTCATTGGCATCGTGCGAGACGACGTGTTTCTCGTGGTAGCGGTTGTCAACGGCCGGTTTGAAAATTTCCACGTGCTGACGGGCTATTTGGGCTCGACGGAGCCGGCGTATCAATTCCTCGGTTTTTCCCGAGAACATCGATCC